>NZ_JBFNXI010000027.1:0-43708 GCF_040812445.1 Lentibacillus sp. L22
ATAAAATGCAAGAATCCTGCTAAAAAGTAATTAATTTTAAATAATTTAGATTAAACTGTTTTGAAACCCCTTCCTAACGTTCCAGTCATTTCTATTCCAATTATTGCATATATATAAAACTACAAAAATACTATCCACTTGGTAAGTAAACGCACACATGGAGGGTTATGAAAATGTCATGGCAACCGGAAATAGACGAGCTACGGGAAAAAGAGCAGTTAGCCTATGAAATGGGTGGAAAAGAAAATGTGGAAAAGCATCGTTCACGAGGAAAATTGACGGCACGTGAGCGGATTGACCGTTTGCTTGACGATGGAAGTTTTCATGAGAAGGGTACTATTGCAGGTAAGACAACTTATAAAGATGGGAAACCAGTGGACTTTAAACCAGCCAATTTTTTGCTTGGCACTGGAAAAATAGAGGATAGAAAAGTAGTTATTGGTGCAGATGATTTTACCGTTCGTGGTGGTGCAGCGGATGGGGCAATTATTGGGAAACAAATTTATTCGGAACAGATGGCGCATGATTTGCAGTTACCGATTGTCCGGCTTGTAGATGGGACAGGCGGTGGTGGCAGTGTCAAGTTTCTCGATACGGAGGAACGAACCTATGTGCCGGTTAATCCAGCATGGGACTATGTAGTGAAGAATATGGGAAGGGTCCCGGTTGTTGCTGCTTGTTTGGGTTCTGTTGCTGGATTAGGTGCAGCGCGGGTCGCAGCTTCCCATTTTTCGATCATGGTTGAAGAAATTTCTCAGTTGTTTGTGGCTGGACCACAGATTGTTAACTATGGCGTTGGGCAGCATTTAACCAAAGAAGAACTTGGTGGTGCCCAGGTTCATCGTTCAAGTGGGGCAATTGATAATGTTGTCAAGTCTGAGGAGGAAGCCTTTGCACATATCCGGAAATTTTTATCCTATCTTCCCAGTAATGTATGGCAACTTCCGCCGACTTCAAGCGCTACTGATGATCGTAACCGTAAAGAAGAAGCACTCATTTCGGTCATTCCGAAAAACCGGCGAAGACCCTATAAAATTCGTCCAATACTGGAAATGATTTTTGATCAGGGCACCATTTTTGAAATGGGACGCTATTACGGTGGAGGTACAGTCACCGGATTTGCACGTCTGGATGGTCACCCGGTCGGATTTTTGGCTAATGATCCATTTGTCGGTGGTGGTGGTCTCACAGTAGAGAGCAGTGAGAAGATTGAACGATTTGTGGATCTGTGTGAAACCTTTCATCTCCCCATCGTTAATTTCGTTGATCAGCCAGGACTTGTAATTGGAATGCAAGCAGAAAAGAAAGGGACAATTCGCAAAGGTGTCCGTGCTATTGCGGCTATCTATCAGGTAACCGTACCCATGATTGAAATTATTCTTCGGAGGGTTTTTGGCGTCGGTGGTGCCGGGATGATTAATGGACATGGGTTGCATCTGCGTTATGCATGGCCGTCCGGGGACTGGGGATCTCTGCCAATTGAAGGAGGAATCCAGGTTGCATATCGACGGGAATTAGAGGCTAGTGAAAACCCACAAGCATTACTCGATGAATTAACAACCCGAATGGAAGGAGTTCGGTCGCCATTACGAACGGCTGAAGCGTTTGGTATAGAAGAAATAATTGACCCACGCGATACAAGACCACTGTTATGCGAGTGGATTGATGATGCATATGCGATTTTGCCGCAGCATTTAGGGACATCCAGCCACACGATGCGTCCGTAGCCGGATAATGGAATGAAAGGGGAAAAGAAAATAATGGTGATGCATTTTCACGAAACACTAGGAACGAATGAGGAACTGGTACCCAAGAAATTGGAGCAATGGGCAAGTGAAATAGGGGATAAAACGTTTATTTTTTATGGAGAAGCGAACAAATCAATCACTTATAAACGGTTTAATCAACTGGCTAATAGTTTCGCGAATCAGCTTATTGATAAGGGAATCCAAAAGGGTGATCGAATTAGTTTATTTTTAAAAAACCCATTGATCACAACGATTGCAATGTTTGGGATCTGGAAAGCAGGTGCTGTTTACTGTCCAATTAATTTCAACTATAAAGGAAAGCTGTTATCCCATCAGCTTCATGATACTAAACCAAAAATGTTAATTTCAGAAAGACAAATGGTACCGCTGCTTAACGAAATAGTATCGGAATTATCGCCACTGCCAGTGATTCTTCATGATCCAAAGGTAAATGATCATGACTATAAGGAGGATCTGGCCAATGTAGAACTAGATAGAACTTTTTCCGCCATTTCTTTTACAGAGTTTCTAAAAGGAAATTTGGATAACCCCGATATAGAAATCAGTTACGATGATACGGCAAACATCATTTATACATCTGGGACAACCGGGCCTGCGAAAGGTGTGGTGCAATCATATCGTTGGATCCATGGGTATACGTATATGTTCCGGGTTTTTAATAAACAGGAAGACGTCATTTATAATGATTTGCCCATGTACCACGTAGGCGGGGCGTTTGCATTAGTCGCTAGGGGCGCTTTTCTTGGTTGTACGGTTGCCCTTTGGGATAAATTCAGTCCTACTGATTTTTGGAAACGAATTGAAATTAGTAGGGCCTCTAACGCCATTTTGCTAGATGTGATGATTCCATGGCTGATGAATCAGAAACCAACGGAAAATGATAGGTATAACACATTAAATCGTGTGCACATGCAGCCGCTGCCAAAACATCATCACGAGGTGGCCAAACGGTTTGGTATTGATTTTGTTTCTGCAGGATTCGGCCAAACCGAGTCGGGAAACGGGTTTGTTGGAATCATTGATGAGTTGGCGAAGGGAGAAGGAACACCAAAAGAACTTTACAAAGGATATACTAAAGAAGAAAGTATTGCCATCGCGGAAGAATTAAACATTCCACTAAAAAAGGACAGGAGGATTTACCAAAAGGTTATATGGGTCACACCAGTCCGTTTTATGAAGGGATAATTCTTAATGAACGCGATGAGGAATGTAGTGTTGGTGAAACAGGGCAACTTGCATTACGACCACGTTTCCCACAGGTATTGTTCAAAGAGTATTTTAATGCCCCATCAGCTACATTAGAGGTAGTGAAGAATCTATGGTTTCATACCGGTGATGTTGGCTATAAAGGGGAAGATAACACCTTTTATTTTGTGGATCGGATGAAAGATGTGATTCGGCATAAGGGTGAAAATATTTCTTCCTATCAAATAGAAGATATGATTAATCAACATGAGCATGTCGAGGTTTGTGCGGCATTTCCTGTTCCTGCAGCAGAGGGGGATGAAGACGATATTGTCGTTTATGTTGTTCCCCAAACAGACGAAATCGATATGGAAGCATTAGATGAGTGGATCAAGCAAACTATGCCGAAATTTATGTGGCCGAAATTCATTTGTTCGATTCCAGATTTACCAAGAACAGCTACAAACAAAGTGGAGAAGTATAAATTAAAGGCGAAGTTTCAAATAGAACAAGGGGTGTGACTGCTTTGGAGGAAAGTGTCTGAAAAGATGTATTAATGGCGTATTTTAGTTATAACAGGAGCCTTTTTACAAAATCCCTTATTGACTTTTCCTCCATTCCAGGTATATACTGTTCTAAATTAAACAACTATTTTAAAGGTTATAATATTATATGAAATGCTATTAAAAGGAGAACAACATGAAAGTCGATAAAGCGCTATCTATACCTTTATATCAACAGGTTAAACAATATCTGCATGATAAAATTACCTCTGGCGAATGGGAGGTGGGGTATCAGTTACCATCGGAAAAAGAACTGGCTGCTCAATTTGGTGTTAGTAATATTACGGTTAAACGTGCAGTGCTTGAATTAGTTGATAATGGAAAACTCTATCGGCAAAGTGGCCGGGGTACCTTTGTTGCCCAGGAAGATGAAAAGGATATCTCGAAATTTGTTTCTATAAAAAATGAGGCGTGGGAAACGCATGATCATCCGCATAAAACATTAAGTTTCAAAAAAAAGATGGCCGGGAGTAAGATTGCAAAGTCATTAAAAATAAATAAAGCGGATCTTGTATATCAAATACACCGTGTCAAATTACAACAAAATAAAGCGGTTGCCATTGAATATTCCTTTATTCCGCAACTTTTGTTTCCTGATTTGCATCAGTCGGATCTTGAAAATGATTTGCTGTATAACATGATGCAAAAGAAATACAACATGAAATTGAATAAGGCGAAAGTTTACTTTTCCACCATTTTAGCGGATGCGTATGAAGCGAGTATCCTGAACATTCCAAAAGGGGAACAATTATTTGTCTTTGAACGGTATACATCGGATAAGCATGATAACATCGTTGAATATTCCAGATTTATCGTAAAACAGGATCAATCTCGGTTCTTTCTTGAAATTCAACTGTAGCTGGTGTAAAAGGATTGTCTGTCATATAGCCACATCAAGCAATAAAGAATATAAAAAAATCTATGCAAATATAGGGAGGTCTAAGATAATATGAAAATCGTTGTAATAGGTGCTGGGATTGTCGGTGCTAGTGCAGCTTACCATTTAGCAAGAAATAATCATGAAGTCACTCTCATTGATAAACAGCATGAAGGGGCTGCAACCGCTGCTGGGGCAGGGATTGTTTGTCCATGGGTATCCAGCGAGAAGGAAAAGAATGTCGATTGGTATCGAATTGCCAAGGAAAGTGCACGATTATATCCTCAATTAATCGAACAATTAAGGCAAGATGGGGAAGAAGAAACGGGTTATAAAAAAGTAGGTGCACTATGTGTAAGTGAAAACCGAGAAACATTACATACCATTGAAACGGAATTAAGAGATAAATATGGCAGTGCGCCGGAAATGGGCGATATTCAACGGTTAACAGCGAACGAAGCAAGAGAATTATTCCCGGCTTTACAGGAGAAATTGGAGGCTGTTTTTGTTCCTGGGGCAGCCCGGGTGGATGGACGATTACTCCGGGATGCCATGGTACGAGCTGCAAAAAAGCATGGAGCAAAAATTCTGTACGGTGAAGCGTCACTAGTACACGAACAGGATACGGTGACTGGGGTTCGGTTGAATAACGAAATCATCCATGCGGATACTGTCCTGATTGCGGCGGGGGCGTGGACACCTGCGTTGGTGAAGCCGTTTGGTGTTAATCTGAAAGTCGAACCACAACGCGGGCAAATTGCACATATCAAGCTGCCGAACACAGATACTTCTGATTGGCCGGTCATCTTGCCGGAAAGCAGCCACTATATGCTGGCATTTGATGATTCACGTATCGTTGCCGGGGCGACCAGAGAGACGGGTTCCGGTTTTGACTATCAAACAACGGCTGGAGGAATGCATGAGGTGTTAACCAATGCATTAGCGGTTGCTCCGGGGTTAAATAATGGAACAATGGAGGAAGTGAGAATTGGATTTCGGCCAATGGGTCCTGATATTCTACCTTTGCTCGGCACACTGGATCATGTGCAACATGTAGTCATAGCAACCGGTTTAGGCGCTTCCGGTTTAACGATGGGACCGTATGTGGGAATACTGGCTGCTTCACTTGCCTCAGGAGAAGATATAGCAGTCGATCTAAATGCA
Organism: Lentibacillus sp. L22; assembly: GCF_040812445.1. NCBI lineage: Bacteria > Bacillati > Bacillota > Bacilli > Caryophanales > Bacillaceae > Lentibacillus > Lentibacillus sp. L22. The sequence goes on from NZ_JBFNXI010000027.1 coordinate 5,559, forward strand.
TATTGGCCTGAGCGCGAATAAGGATGGATGTGGCACTCCATTGGATTAGTAGACATCCTAAGAAGATTGCTAACATAGAGATTATAATATTATAACATTATATTAATCAGGGAGGAGATTATATGGAAACTTCGACTTGTTCGATTACGAATAGAAATGAGGAGAAGGAAATATTCTTTTATTTTAACGGAAAAATGTTAAAAGCGAGACAAGGGCAAACAATTGCAGCCGCCTTAATGGCAAATGGTATAAAAAAATTCGGAATCAGTCGGAAGCTGCAGCAGCCAAGGGGGTTGTTTTGTGCTAATGGCAGGTGCTGCAGTTGCTTTGTTTCGGTCAATGATTTAGATCACGTCCTTAGTTGTATGACGTTGATAGAAGAAGGAGCAATCATTCACTCCAACGATGGGGATCCGGATGTAAGGAGAGAATTATATGGAGACTGATTTACTAATCATAGGTGGTGGGCCGGCGGGATTACATGCTGCTTATGTCGCTGCCTTACACGGTAGCAAAACAGTTATTGTCGATGAATCATTTTCCTTGGGAGGGCAGCTAAGACAGCAAACACAACAAATCAATCATCTTCCTGATCCACTTGAAAGTCAGACGGGGATAGCGCTGGCAGAGACTTTAACAAAAAGACTCGGAAATTTGGATGTCACTATTTTATTAAAACACACCATGATTGGAGCGTATAAAGACGGAAGAGTTGGTGTATCCAATGGAGAAAACACGATTCCCATAGCTGCCAAAAAAGTGCTTGTCACAACCGGTGCAGCGGAGGAAGCATTTGCTTTTCCGGGATGGACATTGCCAGGTGTCATGACGGTCGGTGCCGCGCAAATATTAATGAACCGTGAACATGTCAAACCCGGAAAAAATGCGATTGTCATCGGTTCCAATGATTTTGCTTTGGAAGTAGCAAAACAACTTGTTGAAAATGGTGTGTTTTTACAAGGAATTGTAGAAGCAAAGGATCGGTTGAAGGCCAGTAACAAAGAAACGGTACAATTTCTTGAAGCAGCTGGTGTACCCATTTATTTAAATAGCTCCATCATCCAAGCATCTGGTAATGGGGAAGTAGAGAAGGTTATCATCAGCCACCAAGAAGCAAACAAAGAAATGGACATTGACCTGGTTTGTATTGGAAAAGGGGTAACACCAATTTTAGAGCCAATGGAAATATTGGGCTGCGATTTCACCTATGAACAGGACTTGGGAGGCTGGGTGCCACAATATCATTTGACAATGGAAACGAGTCAATCATCTGTTTATGTGGCAGGTAATGCAGCTGGGATAACCGATATGGGGGCGATTCTATTAACAGCTGAAATTGCATCTGTCGGTGTCATCGAGTCATTGGGTGGATTAGACGAGGAAGCAGCAGTCTCGAGGAGAGAACAACTTTGGCAGCAACTTTGTCATCTGGAATCTACAAGTACATGTAAAGCGAGAATTCATATGATAAAGGCATCTCAAGGTGAAATGGATACACAATTGGCACAGCTTTTTGATATGTCTGGGGGAGGGATTTAAATGGATGATTCAACCATTATTTGTAAATGTGAGGAAATCAACGTCGCGGAAATTGAACAGGCCATTCAATCTGGTGCGCATACCTTTGATGATATTAAACGACTAACTAGATGTGGAATGGGACCGTGCCAGGCAAAAGTGTGTTCCAATTTGGTCCGACAAGTCCTTCGTGAATCACTACATAAACCTATTGGGAAAATTAGTTTGCCAAGAATGCGAATGCCGTTAAAGCCGACAAGAATTGCTGCTTTAGCTGGTCAAGAGGATTCTTCGAGTGTTATTTCCTTATTTGACGAAACGGCTCCAAAAGCAGGTGATGAGGAATCATGACAAACAAATATGATGTTGTTGTCATTGGAAGCGGTGTAGTAGGCAGCAGTATTGCATACCATTTATCAGAGAAGAAAGATAAGGAGATATTGGTTCTTGATCAATCCTATCCATTATCCGGAACATCAGGATCTACACAGGCATGGGTTTGGGTCCATAATAAAACACCGGCATGGTATGGAGAATTGAGTATGTTAAGTGCAGAGTTATATCCCTTTTTGGAGAGAAAAATTGGCGATGTGGAATATAAGCGTACAGGCGGAATTGCTCCATTTTTTAATGAAGCGGATCGGGAAAGTGCACGACGGCTTGCGGAAAAACAAGCAGAGGTCGGAATAGATATTGACGTATTGACACGTGAACAAGTACTGGAGAAAGAACCTGCTTTGTCCGCAAATATTGCCGGAGCAACCTTTAGTAAAATTGATGGGAATGTAAATCCATTTCGTCTAGTTGAGTTATATATAAAAGCGGCAAAAAAGAATCATGTCCAGTTTTCTTTTTACAACCCTGTTATGGATATAAAGCGAAACAATGGGATGTTTGAAATAACCACCGAAAAAGATGTTTTTATTGCAAAGCAAATCGTTTTAGCAACCGGACCGTGGACCAGGGAGGTTGGCAAACTATTAGGAGTGGATATACCGGTAAAACAGGTTCGGGGTCAAATACTGGTTACAGAACCATTGGCACCCTTAATCAAATATACCATTGCCGGGATGCGCCAGGCCGATAATGGTGAAATATTGATTGGCTATTCCAAAGAAGAGGTTGGCTATGACAGGAGGACAACATTAGACGTCATCCAGGATACGGCAAAAATGGCTGTTGATTATATACCGGCCCTGGCAAAAGCAAACATTGTCCGCTGTTTTGCAGGCGTCCGTGTGATTCCCAATGATGGCTATCCTATAGTGGGTCCGATCCCGACCATCGATAACGCTTATATTGCGGTGATGCATAGTGGGATTACCTTGTCACCTCTTGTTGGAACATTGATGACAGAACTTCTGACAGATGGGGAAACATCCATTGACTTAAAAAATTTGCAGCTTGATCGTTTTAATGAATTTAAATCATTTGTATAACAGATGAAACAGCATGATTTTCCACAGCTTTGACAAATAAAAATCAAAATTAAGGAGGCAAAAAATGAACGCAACGTTAGTCATTTTGTTAAGCTCGATTGTGGTCTTATCAGGTGCAGCAATTTTTTCTCTTTGGATCGGAAGGAGAACGAAAAGCAATGAAAATTGGGCAGTTGGAGGAAGGTCATTACCGATATATGTTGTAGCAGGAACCCAATTTGCTACTGGTGTTGGGGGTGGGGTGTTAGTCGCCCATATAGGAATCGGTTATAGTGCTGGCTGGTCAGCCGTAACCTATAATATCTTGTATTCTATCGGTATTATCATCCTGGTGCTCTTGGCTAATTGGTTAAAAGAACAAAAATTCACTACGATGCCGGAAATTTTCAAAAAGTTATATGGCGAGCATACAATCATGATGAGCATTGTTACTTTCCTGGCCGTTGTTGTGCCATTTGGGTGGTTGTGCACACAATTGGTTGCCTTTGGAAGCTTGTTTGCGGAAATCACAGGTATTAATTTCACATTGTTGATCGTATTCTTTGCAGCGATCAGTTTGTTGTTTGTGCTACCTGGTGGACTATCTTCTGTTGCCTGGACGGATTTTATATTTGGTTGTGTTATGCTTGTGATGACAGTGGTAAGTGGATTTTATATGCTTGATCTTGCTGGCGGCTGGTCTGAAATTACCTCGAAAGTACCGGGAAATATGGTGAATTTCCCAGAAGGACTTGGTGCTGTCGGAACAACAACAATCATTTTTTGGATACTCGCAATATTCCCCGGTGCATTGACCAACCAAATGTCTTATCAGCGGATCTACGCGGCTAGTAGTCCCAGTGTCGCCAAGAAAGGATTCATTATTGCCGCAATCGTAGGGGTGGTCAGTGGTATTTGGGCATCATTTATGGGAATTGCTGTTTATTCGATGAATCCAGATTTAAGTGATCCGGAAATGGCTTCGGGGTGGTTCCTGACCCAGATCCCACTTTGGTTTATGGCACTTTATGGGGCATTTATTATCGCAACCATTATGTCAACGGTGAGTAGTGCTGTGCAATCTGTTGTAGTGAACCTGACTACTGATATCTATCAGTCTTACATTAATCCCAATGCAAGCGATCGCAAGTTATTGGTGCTATCACGGCTACTGTCGGTTGCTGTCGTTGTTTTGGCAGTTTTATTGGCATTATACTATCCAAAAGCATTAGGCTGGCTTGTTGCAACATATGCCTATTCTGCCTCAGGCTTGTTAGTACCGATTTTTGGCGGGTTCCTTTTAAGAAAAACCAATCGATTGCGTGCGAAAAGTGCGATAGTAAGCATGTTTTTGGGGGTCTTGTGTTCAGCGATTGCACAAGTGGTTGATACAGATGTGCCTTATGTCGCTTTTGGTATAGCGGGTTCTTTAGTCGGTTTTATTCTATTCACTTATGTATTTCCTAATAAAGATAAGCTGGAACGTTCTGTTGAAGAAAAAGAGGTACAAATTTAATAGTCTGAATAAAATGAAAATGGGGTGTGTATGATGGATGCAGATGTAGCGGTAATTGGTGTAGGTGCAATGGGGAGCATGGCACTTTGGCAGCTTGCTAACAGAGGTGTGTCTGTTCTGGGATTTGAACAATTTGGCATTGGCAATGATCGTTCAGCAGCTGGAGGCGAATCACGGCTGTTTCGAACGGCATACATGGAGGGCAAGCAATATGTTCCGTTATTACAAGAAGCCAGACGACTATGGAGACAATTAGAGCAGGAAACGGGAAATACGTTGTTAACGCTGAATGGTGGTTTAATGATTGGCGATCCAAATACAGATGCGCTAAAAAATGTATTACAATCGATCGAGGCATTTCAATTAGAACATGAAATCATTCAGGGAGAAGAAGCGACGAAAAGATACCCGCAATATAGGTTGTTTCCAGAGGAAGTGATGATCCTGGATAAAAAAGCTGGATTCATCAGACCGGAATTAGCCGTTATTTCAGCCACTCGTCAAGCCGAAACAAACGGAGCAGTCATTCACAGATATGCAAAAGTGGAGGAAATTATTCCAGATAACACTGGGGTTACGGTTGTGGCTAATGGTCAGTCATACCGTGTCGGAAAGGTATTAGTAACCACCGGAGCCTGGACCAAAAAATTGATGCCGAAATGGAACACAAAAATAGAGGCAAGGCGTCTCGTATTAACGTGGTTTCCTGCTAAAAATATCGATCAATTTAAACCGGAAAATTTCCCGATTTTTGCTAGAATGAGAAAAGATTTTCGATTAACAGGTGCCCCAACACTGGATGGGACAATGGTCAAGGCTTCGAACACCAAGAATCCAGCCAATGTGCCAGATCCGGGTCAATTGGATCGAGATGTTTCACTGGATGAATTAAAAGAAGTTAGTGAATACGTGAAGGAACTAATACCGGGTCTTATTCCTGACCCCGTGCGAGCAAGTGTCTATATGGATGGTTACACAGTGGATGATCATTCGGTCATAGGAGAAGTGCCGGGGATGAATCATACGTTTTTAGTGAGCGGTTTTTCAGGGCATGGTTTTAAGATGTCTCCTGTTATTGGCTCGATTGCTGCTGATCTTGTGATTGATGGGAAAACAGAGCATGGAATTGAGCATTTGGATTTGGGGAGGAATTTGGTTTATTGAGCGTTACTAAATCCAGGAATACCTATGAACTTTGAAGGAGTGGTTAAACAGGTTTAAAAAAGCAGTGGACTTCCAACAAGAAGTTCACTGCTTTTTTTTTAGATTAATGCGCACCTTCCACATCATCCACATGCTTAATATGCTTATAATTACATACAATAACCAACACAGATAAAAATACAAACACAGAACCAACAATAAATGGTACATGTGGATTGAAAATCTCGGAAAGTTTTCCTGCTAAAAACGGAGCAACCGCACCACCCAAAAAACGCAGGAAGCTGTATGCGGCTGATGCAGTTGAACGCTCTACATCCGTTGCATTCATAACAGCTGTTGTGATCAATGTGTTATTGTTTCCCAACAAAGCACCAGCGATGATGACACATGTGATTAACAGCCATTGCGTCGATGTGAATATTCCCATTACCGCAAGCAAAACACCGAAAAGTAGAAGCACGAGGGACAATGATTTGACTGTACCGACATGCTGTTCCAATTTTGGCGCCGTGAATACAGAGGTGATCGCCAATAAAATACCCCATCCCAGGAATACAAAGCCTAATCCATGTTCATCCAATCCAAGGACGAATGGGGCATATGCCAATAATGTGAAAAAGCCAAAGTTATATAATGCAGCCGATGTGCCAAATACGAGCAATGAACGATGTTTCAAGGCCCGAAACGGATCAGCAAGCGATGTTTTTTTAGCCGGCCCCTTAGATGTTGCTGGTTGCGTTTTGGGCATCACGGTTATCAAAAAAATGAAGGCAAACACCATCAAAACAGCTACACCGAAAAATGGCCCGCGCCAGGACATCGCACCAAGCCAGCCACCTAGTAACGGCCCAATCGAAATGCCAAGTCCAATAGCGGCTTCATACAAAATGACCGCTTTAGCATTTCCACTGTTTGATAGAGTAGTAATAGCTGTTAATGCCGTTGCGACAAACAAGGCATTGCCAAGTCCCCAGCCACCACGCATTCCGATGACTTCCCAAACACCGCTTGAAGCTCCGCCAAGTGCAGAGAACAGCGCAATAATTACAATACCCAGAAGTAATGTACGCTTCATGCCAATACGCGATGTCAGGCTGCCCGTAACAAGCATAGCCACCGCCATCACAGCATTATAGCTGGTAAATAACAAGGTGACTTGACTGGTTGATGCATCAAGCTGTGTGGCAATTGCGGGCAGAATCGGATCCACAAGACCAAGCCCCATAAAGGCAATAATACAAGAAAAGAATACAGCCCAAACCGCTTTTGGCTGTTTTAAAAGACTAGGATCATCCTGGATACCGATATCCGGGACCTTTTCCAACGTTGCTTGTTGTGTTGCTGTTGACATAAATCATACTCCTTATGTTAAATTAAAAGTGACAAAATTGATTGTAACATACAACTAAATAATTGTATAGTGCAATTAGTTTAGAAATTTGTAAGGTGTGTAATTTCCATTGTGTGAATTTTGAAAGGGAAGTATTGAACGATGCTTGATGACTGGAGAAGCAGGAATTGACGGAGGGGAAACCATATGAGATTGGAAGAAAGCGACAGGAAGTTGGGATGGAACAACATACTTTTCGGAAGAGAACAACATCAATTGGGAAAACAATGTCCACTAACTAGATACCTGGAGTTACACGAAATAAACACTTGCGAAACATCTCCAATCTGGGTATCATGGGCTAAGGGGTGTGTCCATGGACGAAAAAACATTTAACATTATTCAGCGGGAGATTGCAACTTTTGTTCACCGGATTGTTTTATCGGAAAAACGTAATAACGAGTTGGATCGATCGACATATATATTACTTGGTTTATTACAAGAGCGGGGACCATCCAGTGTTAAGACATTAGCGGATGATTTGAAATTGGATGTTTCCACTGTTAGCAGGCAAGCTGCGGGAATGGAAAAAAAGGGACTTGTCACCAAATTGCCCAATCCGTCTGATGGCAGATCTTATTTTTACCAAATTAGTGATCAAGGTTCCATTGCTTTGGTTGAAAATCAGAAAACGAGATCAGACCACATCAGCAAGGTGCTTGAAGGTTGGTCTGACGAAGAAAGCGCTGCATTTGGAGAACTGCTGAAAAAATATAATAAAACGGTAGAAAAACTGTGATGATTTTTGCCAGGTCAATGGCGCCATCACGGTTTTTTTATAAATAATCAAATGTGGCCGTTGACTTTGTAAAAGCATCATGAATAGGCTGGTAATTTGTTATATAATAATCTTACAAGTGCTTGTTCAAAAAGGAGGATAAAAAGCGTATATAATAGAGAGGATTCCATTTCCGTGCATGTTTTGGATAACCTGATGATTGATTTGACGATGATTTTTCCTGAACGGGAAGAATAGGGTTTACGCCTTGTTTGGATTTTTAAAGTGAAACAGTGATAAAGGTTTTCCAAATAGAAACAAAAACTTACCTATTGACAAAACGTTTTTCTTTACTAAAATATAGATTATATGTGGCTCCAATCGTATAAGGAGCGGGGCGGGCGAGGGAAAACTGAATAGAAGGAATAAACATGAAGGGAGACCTGTTTCAATTAAAGCAACATGAGACAAGTGTAAAACAGGAAGTAACAGCTGGGTTAATTGGCTTTTTCACCATTGTTTATATTATTGTCGTTAATTCGCTGATATTATCGGAGGCGGGCATTCCATTGAAAGGGGCGATGTTGGCTACCATTCTCACCTCTTTTACCGGATGCTTAATCATGGGTTTATGGGCCAATGCACCGATCCTGGTCGTTCCTGGAATGGGAATTAATGCCATGTTTACCTATACACTTGTCGAATCTATGGGGCTTTCCTGGCAAGAAGCACTGGGAGTAACCGTCATCTCCGGTCTGATTTTTATATTAATCTCATTTTCTTCATTGACCACAGTGATTAGTGATGCGATACCGGATGCATTGAAAGAGGCAATTAATATTGGGATCGGATTTTTTCTAATGTTTATTGGTCTCGAAAATGGCCGTCTCATTGAACGGGGTAGCACATCCATCATTGCCCTGGGTGACTTTAGCGATCCTCAAGTGTTGGCGACTATATTAACATTAGTCATTGCTTTGGTTTTGTTCATTCGGAATGTGAAGGGAAACTTTCTTTGGACTATTTTTGTTGGCATCATTATTGCAGCCTTGTTTGGGATTATACCTTCGGGGTCGAATGGGTCCTTTTCACTGCGGGGCTACCGTGAAGTATTTGGATCTTTTTCATTGGCAAATTAGGCATCATTACCATTTCTCATTGCCGTTTTTTCGATAACGATGGTTGTGATGTTCGAGAATATTGGTACCATTTCGGGGCATTTGGCTTTGGCTAAGCAGCCACGGAAATTTAAAAAGGCATTTCAAGCAAATGGTATTTCTGTCATGCTTTCGGGTATTTTCGGAACCAGTCCAACGGTATCAACTGCTGAATCTACTGCAGCCATTGCAGCGGGAGGACGGACAGGGCTAACGACAATCACTACAGGTATTTTATTTTTAGTCACTACTTTTTTCATTCCATACATTCATATGGTTCCTGCTAATGCGATTGCACCGATTTTAATCATTATAGGTGGTTTAATGGTGCAAAATATCAGGCATTTGGATTTTAGTGATTTAACAGAAGCCTTTCCTGCAATTTTCATTATGATCATGATCCCGTTCACGTATAGCATTGCAGATGGTATTGCCATTGGATTCATTATGTATACAGTTTTAAAATTCGCAACAGGTCATGCAAGGAAAGTTTCATCCGCGTTCTATATCATTGCTGGTTTATTTTTGTTGAATTTTATATTTCAATTTACTTGATAAGAATAAGTCTCCGGAATTTCGGAGGCTTTTTATCATGGAGTATTCATAAAAATATAAGCTAAAAAACTTTCTAATGTAAGATACTTGAAAAAAAACAGCTACCGGGTATAATATAAAAAAATAATGAAAGTGTAATTCTACATTCAACATATCGTTGGTGAATACATTTGTTTGTGGAAATAGGGGATAGTAAGGATTCTTAAAGAGGATGTTCAAAAAGTCCGGTAAAAATGACACGTCGAATTTCGTCGTTGGCTTGCTTTTCCGCTCCTCATGTACCTTTTATGTACACTCCGGTGCTCAAAGCTACGCCGCCTAGAACTTCTCGGTCCTTTTTATCCTCCTTTTTGAACACGCACTTAAAGGAATCATAATTTTTTTGGTGAATTGTTTCCCTTGGTAAACTTACTTAACTAACGGCATGTTTTTAAAAGGTGACTAACATGGATAAAACGCGTAATTCGTCTAATGAACATGGATGGTTAAAACACAGTTCCAATATAAGTTTGGAAGAAGTTAATAATTCTGTTTCTATTCCGGAAAATGCTGGCTTTTGGCGCAAATTCTTGGCGTTTGCCGGTCCGGGGTCATTGGTGGCTGTCGGGTATGTTGATCCGGGGAACTGGGCAACTTCTATTGCCGGGGGAACCCGATTTGGCTATACACTATTATCGATTATCTTAATTTCCAATTTAATGGCGATGTTATTGCAAACGCTGGCTGCTAAACTTGGCATTGTCACTGGACGTGACTTGGCCCAGGCGACACGTGATGCAACCGGCAAGAAAACAGCGACCATTCTTTGGCTGTTAACTGAACTTGCGATTATTGCCACAGATCTGGCGGAGGTAATCGGGTCGGCCATTGCTTTGAATTTATTGTTTGGCATTCCATTATTATGGGGCATTTTGATTACCACACTGGATGTTTTATTGCTTCTGTTACTGCAGCGAAAAGGGTTCCGGATTATTGAATCAATAGTTACTGTACTAATGGCCACCATCTTTTTTATCTTTGTATTTGAAGTGATTGCATCCAAGCCGGAAATCTCGGCATTACTTGGAGGTTATATTCCAAAACCCGAGATTGTGGTGAATCCTAATATGCTGTTTATTTCACTCGGTATCTTGGGTGCAACAGTGATGCCGCATAACCTTTACCTGCATTCATCGATTGTGCAAACGAGACAATATAAACGAACGGAAAAAGGAAGGAAAGAAGCCATTAAATTTTCCGTAGCCGATGCGATTTTTTCTTTGACGATTGCCTTTTTAATTAACTCGGCTATCCTTATTCTCGGCGCATCAGCCTTTCACGGAACCGGGATTCAGGTTTCAGAAATCGAGGAGGCTTATAAGCTGTTAAGTCCAACAGTTGGTATCGGGATTGCCAGTACATTATTCGCTGTTGCTTTGTTGGCATCAGGGCAAAACTCCACGATTACCGGAACACTGTCCGGGCAAATTGTCATGGAAGGTTTTGTTCATATGCGGATCTCGCCATGGCTGCGTCGGGTGATTACCAGATTGATTGCGGTTGTTCCGGCCTTTGTCGTCACATGGATTGCCGGATCCCGCGGGACAGCGGATTTGCTGCTGTGGAGTCAGGTCGTCCTCAGCCTGCAGTTGCCATTTGCTGTTGTACCGCTCGTATTATTTACCAGCAGTAAAAAGAAAATGGGGCAGTTTGCCAACAGCAACATGATAAAAACACTCGCCTGGATATGTACAGCAGTGATTATCGTACTGAATGTATTCCTCGTTGTTTATATTTTGGTAACAGGTCATGATTTAGGATAGCACAGGCTAGGTTGAACAGGAAACTCGATCGAGTGGGGCGTGAAATCGATTGAGAACGAGGAAAACCGATCGAACCGGGCATAAAATCGATCGTGAGCACAGGAAAATCGCTCGAGCATGGAGCAAAACCGCTCAAGCTGGAAACGAAATCAATTTTGAACACAAGGAATTCAGTCGAACGGTCCTTGATGGTGGAGAAGCCCTCTGTTTCTGTTCCCTGGTATATATGACAAGGAACAGGAACTAGCAAATCCAAATAAAACAAATCAAGCCTTCACTTTCCTTATGTTCTCATTGCGAGGAAAGTGGAGGCTTATTTTTCTTTCATGGAAATTTTACAGCATGAGGTAGTTTTTATTGCTGTAAGGTCAAGTTACGAAGTTTTTTTTCGTGCTGGAGAACCTTAGTTGATAAGAGATCGGTTGTGTCCTGGTTTTCGGTCAAATCAACCCTTATACCATCTACCTTTTTTTCTAGGTTCTCAAAGCGTTTATCGACTTGTTCAAAGCGTTTATCAACTTGTTCAAAGCGTTTATCAACACGCTTAAACCCGTCATCCATTTTCTTTTCCAAATTTGTTTTCATCTGATCCATTTGTTTTTCCAAATCTGTCTTCATCTGATCCATTTTTTTGTCGATGTGTGCCGAGTGTAGTTCCAGAGCTTTTATGATTTCTTGAAATCCTGATTCTTCCATATTTATCACCACCTTCTATTAAATCTATTATATAAGATTAAACGGTTTTAGGAAAGGGTGAAAATTATCCGGGGGCATCCGCAAATGGATTGAGCCCCCGCTTTTTCAATGCTCCCGAAATAAACGGGATGCTTATCCTATTGCGCCTTTTCGTGAACAGCATGACTCTCCGCTTCTTCCGTGTCCAACTGTTCCTTGGCAAGTTCCCGGCATACATGTGGGGCGGTCCAGAAAGTGGTCAGCATTAACAGGGATACCGGCACTGCCGTCACGACAATAAAGGATTGCAGCGAGTCAATACTATCCTCGCCGATGGTTAATAATACAGTTGCGACAAGACCCATAATCAGTGCCCAAAATACACGCATCGTTTTAGAAGGATCACCGTTTCCAGTAATTGCCATTGAAATCGTCAGTGAGATGGAATCAGTCGTGGTTAAGACAAAGACAATCGTTGCTAACAGGAATAAAAATCCTAGTATGGTTCCAAACGGCAATTGATCTGCAATAGCTATCATTGCTGCAGGTGGACCATCACTATTTAATGCTTCGGATATCGAACCGGGGTGTGTGATCTCTCCAAAAATTCCTGCTCCACCAACAACAGTGAACCAAAACGTTGTTATAATTGGGGCAATGACTGCGACTGCTGTAACGATTTCCCGGATGGTCCGCCCACGGGAGATCCGACTAACAAACATGGCCATCATCGGCCCATAGCCAATAAACCAGGCAAAGAAGAAGACCGTCCAGCTACCAAGCCATGCTTCATCACTGCGGAAGGTATTCAGTCGGAAAAAATTTTGTATATATAGACCGAATGACTCCAGATACGAATCAAAGATAAATAGTGCCGGACCTAATATCAGGACTGCTGCCATAAGAATGACTGCCAGAATAGCATTATAACTACTTAAAATTTGAATCCCTTTATGAATCCCGGTTGCTGCAGATACTCCGGCTGCCACTACGACTACAACAATGATTAACATTTGCATATAAATATTGTTAGGCATTCCAAACAAGGTACTCAATCCATAGCTTGCTTGCAACCCTAGAAATCCGATTGGCCCGATCGTTCCAGCAGCCACGGAAACAATGGAAAAGGCATCAATAAACGTTCCAAGTGCGCTTTTTTGCATAATTTTTTCACCGAAAATTGGATAAAGCAATGCTCTTGGTTTTAAAGGTGCCCCGCGGTGATAGTGGGCGTACATCAAGACAAATGTGCCAAGGGTCCCAAGAATAGCCCAGGCAAGAAATCCCCAATCGACAAAACTGGAAGCCAACGCTGGGGAGACGGCTTCTTTACTACCAGCATCAATACCAGAGAAATGAGGTGGTACTGTTATAAAGTGACTCAATGGTTCAGCAGCAGCCCAAAATACGCCACCTGCTGCAAGTAATGTACATATAATCATAGAAATCCATTTAAAATAGCCGATTTCCGGTCGATCCAGTTTTCCCAATCGTATCCGTCCAAATTTTGAAAACCCCAAAAATAAGGCGATAAGAAATGTTCCCATCATCAGCACCTGGTATATGGATCCAAAATATTTCGCGGAAAAGTCAAACAGATAGTTCACCAGATTCGTTACTAACTCTTGATTGATCCATGCCAGAATCACAAAAGCAAGCAAGGCACCTCCACTAACAAATAATACTGGTTTATCCATTGCTTGATCATGCTTACTTAATTTCTTCAAAAGTTAATCCTCCTAGTTTTCAGCTTATCGTAATCCTATAAAACAATAAAAAAATCTCACAACCCAAAACACTGCCCATCTTTTTTATATTCGGTAGCGTTTTGTTTGTATGTGAGATTTAAAGATATCATTAAATTAGCATACAGCATGTTAGGATACAGCGTTTGAAAAGAGCTGTCAAGACCGGAAATGATAAACGATTTCCTTGTCCTTCCCACCACTCAGCGGTAAAATGGATATATTGGTTTTTAAAACTCCCAATATGCGGGCTTGTTGTTCAGCCGGCATCATTTTTTTGCCAAAGGGAGGTTGGAACATATGCAACATCATGATTCTATTAAAATAAAACATTTCATCCTAACGCTGATAACCGCTGTTATTGGCGGTGCGCTTTTTAAATTGCTCCATATCCCGGTTCCGTGGTTGCTTGGGCCAATGGTGGCGGGGCTCATCGGTACCAATGTATTGAAGCAACATTATTTTTGGCCAACTGGTATTCGCGATGCAGGTATGATGATTGTTGGCTATACGATCGGTTTATCGATGACACCAGTCGCTTTGCATGCCATGGCGCTTCAATTGCCTACCATGCTGAGTATGACAGTGATCTTGTTACTTTTTTGTTCGGGGATTGCATATGTCGTATCGAAACTTTCTGATAGTGACTATAATACAACGCTGTTAGGTAGTATTCCGGGTGGGCTGACACAGGTAATTATGCTGGCAGAGGAAACAGAAGGCATTAACTTGGCAGTGGTGACGGTCACACAGGTGATTCGGCTGATGATGATTATTATCATGATGCCGCTGCTGGTTACATTACCAGTGTATAACGACGGAGCTGCAGGAAACGCATCGACTGCGGTCAATACAGTGACTGCGAGTTGGAGCGGTTTATTTCCCGGTTTGCTTTTGTTCGCAGTAGTAAGTATTGTACTAACTTTTGTAGGAAATAAAATACACTTTCCAACGTCCTTCTTGTTGGGGCCTGCAATTGGTACAGCCATTCTTCAGGCATTTGGTATAGAGGGACCGCATTTACCACCGGTTCTTATTAATATGTCACAGTTGATGATCGGTATGCATGTTGGCTTGATGCTGCAAACCGATCAAATCCAGCGGAAAATGCGGACAATTGGTTTGGCGATTGGCAGCGGGTTGATGCTTTTACTGGGATCGTTGGTTTTGAGTGTCGTATTAACAAAAATTCATCCAGTATCGAATGCAACGGCCTTGTTAAGCCTGGCTCCCGGGGGTATGGATCAAATGGGAATCATTGCCCATGAGATTCATGCGGATTTGTCGATGGTTTCCGGCTATCAACTGTTTCGCACTTTTTTTATTTATTTTGCTGTCCCGCCATTGGTGAAGTTGATATTTAAAATGATGGACAGGAGAAAAGCAGCGCAGCAGAATGGACATGCATGACATTATTTTTTGAAGAAGTGTGTAGGGGAGTGTGCTAGAATCTGAACCCTATTTTCGATAAACAATTATTAGTTTGATTGCTCTTTATACCATGGGGAAACCAAGGGCTCAGAAGGTGGTAATATGCACTCCCGCCTCATACTTGTTTTATTAGAATGTTTTAATGTGGGGATGGAAAGGTTATTATTTTTCTTCCTTCCATTCAACATCATGTTCTTTTGCCAGTTTATCGAGTTGATGTTGGTAGTCGCGAAAATTCTTTTTGGCATCATCCAACATGCCATTTGCCTCTTCAATCGCATCCGCATCCTGATCTTCCAGGGCATGCGCAATTTTGACAAATGCATTGTATTGTGTATCCGCTCCCTGAATAATGAGCTCATGGATCTCCCTAAGTTCATCGGTTTCAACGTGTGTATTGTTTAACTCACTAATGAATTCATTGTAAGTAGGAATGACATCATCGACCAATGTTGCATACATCGTCTCATCATCCGTGTAGTTTTGTCCGGTAACCTCGTTGTAGGCAGAAACAGCAGTATCTTCTAGCTCATGTGCCTTAGTCATTTCTTCATTTGAGTAACTAAGTATGTCGTCCTGAATGGGATCACTAAAACAGCCTGCTAATAAGAACACAAAAACAAATGAAAAAAGTCCGGTTAACACCTTTTTCAACATCTCACCTCCCCATTTTACATTCATATGCTAAAATGGAAGTCCAGGTTTACAAGAGAATACAAGTAGGAATGACCGCTTTAAAAGTGTGCTATTTACCATGCATAGTTAATCGAGAGTAGAGGAAAGTTGATCGAGAACACGCAAAAGTTGATCGAGCGGAGGGGAAAGTTGATCAGGAACACATAAAAGTTGATCGAGACAGGTATAAAGTTGATCCGGAAGCATACCCAAGCTCGTCATCCTATAGTAGGAAACGCTAGCATGCACGAGTTAATTCTTCATTCAACAATAGGTGCGCATATGGCATTCTGCGAACAATAAAAGGTGATGTGCTTTAAAACATCACCTTTTAAAAGTCTTTTCATTGAGATTTATTCCTTATGAAAATCCCGGGCCTAACCGTGTTTGGACAATCTCTCCTCAGCAATCTCCTGCAGCTTGAATTTTTGAATCTTCCCTGTTCCTGTTAACGGCCAGTCATTTGCGGTAACAAACCAAATATAACGCGGGACTTTAAAGCGGGCAACGCGTTTCCTGCACCATTCTCTGATTTCCCGCTTTGTACAGGGAACACCCTGCTTCAATTCAATAAAGGCTGCACCGGTTTCTGTTGTAAGTTGATCGGGGACACCAACAATATATACTTGGTTAACTGCAGCATGCAGCGAAATGACATCTTCAATTTCTTTTGGAGCAACCGTTTCACCAGACACTTTGTAAAGATCCTTACTCCTGCCCAAGAGCTGAATGTACCCTTGTTCGTCAATTTGACCCAAATCCCCACTACGAAGAAAGCCATCCTGATCGATTGCAAAGGCGGTTTCGTCAGGCTTTTTGTAGTATCCATGTGTGACAACATTCCCTCTTACTGCAAGTTCACCTACTGATCCTGCTGGTAAGTCTGCTCCAGTATCCGGGTCAATCACCTTATATTCCACACTTGCATCCCCAAACTCTGGATGACCTGCCACACCAGCCAATTTGACTTTGCCGACTTTGGTTGAAATGATGTCTAGTGGATCACCGATTTCAGTTAGCATGGTGGTTGATGAAGCCTCAGTTCCACCACATCCTGTACCAATTTCCTCGACCTTCAATTCCTCGACAGCACGCTTCCAAAGTGGTACCGGTGAAGGTGCGGCACAACATAAAAGGGCAAATAAAGACTCGAGTTGAAACGTTTTTCGTTCGGGTCGGTTCAACATGGCAACAAGCATGGATGGAACAGCGAGAAAGTCGTTGACACGATACTTCTCCATCAACTCAAAGGATTGTAATGGTGAGAACCCTAGACAGGTAACCATTGCCCCGCCAACAAACGAAACAGCGAAAAGCCCCTCTTGGAGAAAATAGACATGATAAAAAGGTAAGGGGGCAAAAATACGTCTTCCATCTTCATAAGCCCGGCTCAAACAAGTAGCAAACCCTGAACGTAACATCATATCATCCGTTAGCATAACTCCTTTTGGCAACCCTGTTGAGCCTGATGTATAAATAATCGCGGCGCATTCATCGGGGTCATCTGTTTCTTTCCACCGTTTAAGGACTGCATCATCTGAAACCTTGTCCGCTTCAGAAATAAAACTCGACCAATCTATAAAGCCATTTGGAATGGGTTCGTTGGCATTTGGTATACAAATAGCACGCTGCAAACGACTGTCAGGCTCTGCTTTAAGGTTTTCGACAATCTTGCTTATGATTGCTGCATGGTTTTGTTTACTTGCTGATTGATGTAAAATAAGCCAATTCGTATCTGATTGGCGAATCATGTAGTTTAGTTCCTCATCCCGAAGCTGTGTGTTTAATGGAACTGCTACCGCTCCAACCATGGAAGTCGCAATAAATAAAGCAATATAATCGGGGTCATTGGCCATCAGGATAGCAACATGATCCCCACGTTTGACCCCCACTTTCATGAATGCTTTAGCATATAAAAATGACCGGTTCCACATTTCTCCATAAGTAACAACATCATCCGGCATTATGATCAGCGGGCGTTCCTGATACAATTGACATTGACTTTTAAAATGGGTGGCAATAGTATGTTTTTCCCAGACAGGAAATTGCGATTCCAGAGCCTGCCGTCTTTCCTGAACGGTAGGGATTGTTGTTTGTTGATTTCTTTGCATCATATCTTCCTCCACCTTGACAGTAATTGATAACAATCAGAGCTAACATCGCTAAAAATTAGGGAGCCTGCCAGATTAAAATTCCATTTTGGCCGCCAAATCCAAACGAATTACTCATTGCTGTGGTAATACGCTGTTTACGGCTTGTATTTGGTACAATATCAAGCGGCGCCTCCTCATCACGTGTTTCACAATGTAATGTAGCGGGAATAATTCCTGTTTCCAGGGCTTTAATGGATGCGACACTTTCTATCGCACCTGCAGCACCAAGTAAGTGACCGATGCCTCCTTTAATCGAGCTAACAGGAATGGTATCCAATTTTTCGCCAAATATGGATCGTAATGCCTTTGTTTCGGCAATATCACCAGCAGGCGTTGAGGTTGCATGAGCATTTACATAATTAATGTCATCCGCTGTTAATTGTGCTGAGCGAAGTGCCCGTTTAATAGCTAATGCTGCACTGTAACCTTCTGGATCTGGCGCAGTATCATGATAGGCGTCGTTTGATGCGCCATAACCTTTTAAAATGGCATAAATATGTGCGCCACGCGCTTTGGCACGTTCAAGTGGTTCAAGCACAAACAATGCCGATCCTTCCCCCATTACCATCCCAGTCCGATTGGCATCGAATGGGCGTGACCATGTGGTTGGATCATCCGGCCCTTTTGTAGCTAATGCACCAGCATCACGCAATCCTGATAAGAAGACATTTGACCATAAACTGTCGGCCCCACCCGCCAATACGAAATCAACGTCATCACGAAAGAACCAGAAAGTGGACTCACCAATAGAATTCGCCGAAGCTGCACAGGCGGTCACGTAGGTCACAGATGGTCCGTGGAAGCCATATTGCATAGAAATTGTACTCGATGCTGCATTGGGAATAGCCTTGGAAATCATCCGTGGACCAACCCGTTTGGCGCTTCCGGTTGCTAATTTTTCAGAACCAGCTTCAAGGGATTGAATACCGCCAAATGCTGTGCCAATTGCTGTTCCGATTCGGTCAGGATCAACTTCAGGTACAAGCGTCTCCCCATCACTTTTTAAAAGTTGTGCATCTGTTAATGCTTCTTTTGCCGCAACAAGGGAAAGTTGAGTAAAACGATCTGTATTTTTGGCAAGTCTTTTTGGG
The DNA here is from genome assembly GCF_040812445.1 of Lentibacillus sp. L22. Classification (NCBI taxonomy): domain Bacteria; kingdom Bacillati; phylum Bacillota; class Bacilli; order Caryophanales; family Bacillaceae; genus Lentibacillus; species Lentibacillus sp. L22. The sequence goes on from NZ_JBFNXI010000027.1 coordinate 24,567, forward strand.
AGAAAATTCAATGGGTCAAAATCAGGAACACGAGCCCCTACTGGAGACCATTTACGTAATTGGTCATCCTCGACCCTGTTTACCGCCGAATGATTGGCGATTAAATTTTCCCAAAATGTTGAAAGTCCAACGCCATATGGTGATACTGTCCCAATTCCAGTTACAGCGATTGTTGGTTGGTTCATATAAAAACCTCCTCAAGTTTGATCTTGTTGTAAACCTTGTATTCTATGTAAAATTGTATCCTCTGATTTAATCATTAGTCCGGATTACCAAACCAAATCAAAAATCAAATGTTGATTCTGAACATTATTATAACGCATAGAGTGATAGGGCTCAAATACACGCATTTTATACTCTTGATTTTGAAATGAAATTGCAATACGTTTAAATTTCACATTGTTCAAAGGGTCTTTTATAATGTATGAAATAGTGGTTAACGTTTACATGATTTTTTAATGTTAATTTTAGGATGGTTGTTTTAGTGAGGGGTTGTGTTAACAATTGAAACAAAATAAATATGATGATCCAAATTTCTTTTCTGCGTATGAACAGATGCCACGATCGGTAAAAGGGCTGGAAGGTGCTGGAGAATGGCATATACTGAAAGCGTTAATACCGAATTTGAAAAATAAAACTGTACTTGATCTGGGTTGCGGTTTTGGCTGGCATTGCCGATATGCCCGCGAGCAGCAAGCAAGCTCTGTAACAGGTGTAGATATATCCGAAAAAATGATTCAAAGGGCTTGCGAAATGACGAATGATCCTTCCATTTCCTATATAAGAGCGCCGATTGAAGACATCGATTTTGCAAACTCGCAATTTGATGTGGTAATTAGTTCGTTGGCTTTTCACTATATTCAATCGTTTCCATCAATCTGTGAAAAAGTATATGCTTGTTTAAAGCCGGGTGGAAGTTTCGTTTTCTCCGTTGAACATCCAATTTTCACCTCCCGCAATGAACAAGATTGGTACTGTGACAAGCTGGGGAATCGCCTGCATTGGCCAGTTGATAACTATCAAATAGAGGGGTTGCGTGAAACAACATTCTTGAATGAGTCTGTTATCAAGTACCATCGTACAGTTTCCACATATATCAATGACTTAATTAATAGTGGTTTCATGATAAATGCAGTTAAGGAATCATTTCCTTCCGAAGACATGTTAAAAAGTAATCCCGAAATGAAAGATGAGAACCGAAGACCGATGTTTTTAATGATCTCGGCGGAAAAGGGAAATAGATGATGGGATTTTCCGGGGCAACTGCCATGAAGAAGAATTACTTAATTAATCTCCCATATGAAGGTACGTTATCCAATGGCATGAAGATACAAATGAGACTGGACCCTCATGATAAAATTAAAACAGCATATCCAATCTACTAAGGAGTGTAAACATGAAATATGAAGTTATTATTAAGGAGAGCGACAGAGGTTTAGAAGTAGATGTGCCAGATGTCATTGCCCCTGTTGCAATTCTATTAATGGGTGATATTCAAAGTAATAGTCAACCTTGGTTGAAATTAATACACAAAGTCCTAAATGGTGACTCGAATTTTGAAGAATGTACAGGTAATAATTGTACGTTAGAAATACGACGACACATTACAAAAATAATTGATAATTATAGCGATGAAGAAGATGAAGAATGCACCATTGAAACAAATGAACTTGAAACGATTATAGAATTATGGTCAACAAAATTAAACGGGATGGAGTAAACAATTATTAAAACCCTGATTGGCCTAATGCCTTTCAGTTTTTTCACCTTTAAAAGAAGGTATGTAGAGGGCTTATTACGCGCAAGGATGAAGATAGTTTTTAATACGAACATGACATAGTAAATATGAGAAAAATAAAGTGAAGAACAATCTGGAATTGCTGTATGAACTGGATCACGAACAAAGCAAAGTTATTAAGTGAAGTCGGAGAAAACCTGGAGCTGTTGAATCAATACATAAACGAGATGGCAAGTAATTTTGCCTCCGATTATTCAATTACAACGTTTAATGGGTTATCGGCGCTAAAATTGACAACGCTTCCTGTTATTTTAAAAGAAGTGTACGGATAGCCTGTTGTAGGGGAAGAAGAAACAGGTATATGGATCAAGATAAAAGATGGCGCCGTAAAGTTTGGAAAATGTCCATACCACGCGGGAAAAGACGTAGTAATTGGCGAATGGTATTTTGGAAAAGATACGTTAGTTGGTCTAGGTAACACGGTCATGCAACCGTTTGACACCGACGAGTCAACGGCAAATATGGAGATTGACCCAAAAATGACCGCAAAATCCTTGAGTCATGCTATAGCTGGGTCATATAAACGTGATATGTTCAATGGTGATACAGAGAGCCGTTCGCATTGGGTAACATATGCGTTGGGGAATGTGGCCGTATCGGTGGTTGGGACAAAGTTGTGGGAACAATCACCAAGACAGTTGGCAAAAATACCGCATATAGGATCCGCGTCAGATCTAAGAGGAGGTTACTAAATTGAGTAACAATGGAAATCAAATAAAAACAGCTTTATCAAAATTAGGTGTTGATTCACCTACATCTTATTCCGATGCATTAAAAAATGAACGTTTAATAACTATTGAAAAAAATACGACATAATAATACCGGATGATTATAAGCAGTTTCTAAGGTGGTACGGTGAAACCTTTTTTGAAAAGAATATAATTTTTAAACCGTTGGAGCCACCACCTACAGCAACAGAGGACGGTAATCAATATTTCGATGGGTTTTACGGATTAATGAGTGAAAACAATATAAATCAGCAAATAGATGATTATAAAAATCGAATTCCTGGCAACTTAATTCCTGTTGGCGAATGTCCAGGAGGGAACCTGATCTGTATAGGCGTAAATGGAACATCCTACGGTAAGATTTATTTTTGGAATCACGAAAATGAACTTGAAGCCAGATTGATGATTGGTGATGTAGCCGGTGTAGAAAATATTGATTTATATTGGGACAATATATACCTTGTTTCGGAAACATTTGTCGACTTTCTAAACACATTGGAAATCGATAACAATGATTTTGAAGAAGATGAGAACATGGATGAAATAGAATTATGGTTGGACGATTATCTATTAGACGATTAGCATTTGAGTGAATAGTATGAAAAAAACGCAATAATATGATCGGTGAAATCGGAAATTTGTTGTCCTACCTTCTGAATAAATAAAATCCGTATAAAAAAGAATCCCCAATTTCGAGGATTTCCATTTATAACTGGAATGAATATTCCTTAATGGTCGAAGCTATTTGCACAAAATCGTTTTTATGGTTAACGACATCAACGGTAAAATCTGCTTGTGCCCATTGATTCAGCATTTCAAAATCAAAAACATTGTAGTAAAGAAATTGAGTGAGTGATGCAAATGCCGTCTTCTTATTGGCATTGTGAAACGGACGATTTTGTGCCAATGATTCAAAAAGGGCAGCTGCCTTTGTTTCAATCGTTGGGTATACATCTTTTCCAAATGCCGACTGTTGAGGACGGTAAACAGATGATTCGAGCATTGAACGGTCTTTCAACCCGATTGGTTCATTTGGTGAATATTTTAAGATGATATATTGATTGATCGCTTCAACTTCTTTAACGGTTAAATAATGCATCTTATCGGTTGAAATTGTGGTGAAGTGGCTGGACAACATATTTTTCACGCACGCTTTCATGTATTATCTTGATACCAAGATGAATCACTGGTAGGTAAAGGGATTTCGATGCTTCCGTGCAAACGCCACAAACTATACACCATATTCCCACTATTATCACAAGTTCTTTATACTTAAATAAATTCCTTAAAAGCATTACAATAGGAATATATCACTAAAATTTTTGGATGAATTCCACGTTCAAGGAGGAAATGGAATGGACAAAGTGGGGACCCTTTCATCACAAAAGGCTGTGAATAGTAAAGGGTTAACGAATTCAAAATCAATCATTTCTGACATAAAAGAGTTGTTTAAAGCCATTGTGTTAATTTCAAATGTGTTGCCGGTATTTACCGGATTTTGGCTGGCACTACACTTTACAGGTGCATCGTTTGCTGATAACTGGGGTGTATTTATCCTGACCATCGTTGGTAGTATGGCTGTGATGGCTGGCGCATTGGTTCTGAACAATTGGTATGACGTGGATATTGATACGGTTATGGCCAGAACGAAAAACCGGCCGACAGTAACAGGGAATTTTTCACTAAAGGCCGTACTGAAATTGGGGATTGCATTGTCAGTCGTTGGGATGGTCATCTTGTTGTTTACCACGCTTGAAGCAGCCATTTACGCATTTATTGGCTGGTTCGTCTATGTAGTTTTGTATACGATGTGGTCCAAACGCAAATATACATTAAACACGGTGATCGGCAGTGTTTCCGGTGCGGTTACGCCATTAATCGGCTGGGCAGCGATTGAACCAGCATACCATGTTGTCCCAATTGTACTATTTTTTGTCTTATTTATTTGGCAAATTCCCCATACCTTTTCGATTGCCATTAAAAAATACGATGAATATAAAGCGGCCAACGTGGCGATGTTACCAGTTGTACACGGATTTGCGTTTACGAAACGGCAGATGGTTGTCTATATTGCCTGTCTATTACCGTTACCATTTTTATTGGCATCGCTAGGGACAATCTTTATGGTTATTGCCTCGATTTTAAATATTGGCTGGCTTATCCTTGGGATCCGAGGGTTTACCGCCAAGGATGACTGGCAATGGGCACATAAAAATTTTATTTACTCGTTAAGTTATTTAACAATCCTGTTTTTATTGATGATTGTCGTGACCATTCCGGGATCGTAAAAGCTGGCGTAGATAGGATTGAAACAAAAAACCAGAGGAGGCATATCGTTTCCCCTGGTTTTTTATCAACCTTTTTGTGTGTTGTCTTCTTCCTTATCCTTTAGCTTGTTTACATAATGGGCATTTTTAGTATTTTCAAAGTCACCGCGCACGCCCATTTGTGCACTACCTGATTGATCGTTAATAACCGATTCCCGCCTGCCATCAAAATGGGGTGCAGGATTTACACCGGTATTTGCCGTTTCTCTGGGCATTGATCTCACTCCTTTCCTGTTTAGATTAAGTTTTTTTGGTGGAAAGTATGTATGAAGGGTTCACTTCATTTCATGCATGTCAAAAAGCCATGTTGTTAAAGCTAAGGTTATGATTTTTAAAAAGGAGAATGAAGATGGTTGCCATTAAAAAAGGGGAAAACAAGTTTTATGTCGGTGAAAATGAAAAAGATCCGTTGGCAGTAATCACCTATAAGCCTGCTGATGACGGTAATCTGATTGTTGACTACACCTATGTTTCCGATGAATTACGTGGGGAAGGTGTGGGGCAACAATTGGTTGAACAAATGGTGAAATATGCCAGGGAAGAAGATAAAAAACTTATTCCTGAATGTTCCTATGCGAAAGGTAAGCTGAAGAATACACAGGCTTATCGTGATGTGCTGTATGAACAGTAAAAAAATAGAGTGGTGTAGTGATGCCAGACTATCATCGGGTTAGGAACGAAACCGATCGGGTGAACTTTTTATCGTGGTCTTTACCGATTTAAGTGGAGGGTAACGATTTCCGTGACTACTAAAAGTAACTATCGCTGTTTCTGCCAGTGCCTTGTTCACTTGTCTGCTAAAAAAGTGTAGAAATTTAACGGCGCTTTTGGCAGCGGTTTTCACTATTTTACGGCGATTTCAGCACTTTATCGGCGATTCACTTTTACCTCAGCCCCGATCCATTTTCCAATAAATGTTGCATATTCCTCATTTCACGGGCAAACCTTATCCTTTACCAGATTGTTGCCGATAGTTGCGTAATATCATTCCAGTCGATTTCATCATATTAACTTTTTCATAAAATGGTTGCAGATCCTCATCACACATCAGGTCAATCATACAAATGTCATCCAGCTCATTTAGTATTCGTGTAACCAATTCCTTGCCGATCCCATGACTTTGATAGGAAGGCAGCACCTCAAGTAGCGGAATATAGGCGGAAAGAACATGGTCGCTAATCGCAGTAATAAAGCCAATAACCTGATTCAGTTGTTCATCAATGGCCAGAACGACATGATCACTATTCTTTAGTAATCGCAAATGTGTTTCTGGACTTGGTGGATTCGGCCAGAAAATCATATATGGTATTTCACACTGGTTGTAATGGGAACAGCGGGTTATAATGGTAACGACAAACCCAGTCAGAAAGGACCATTCCCGTGTATCTCACCATAAAAGAAACCGCAGAATATTTATCACTTGATGAGCAGCGAGTGAGGGCGTTTGTTTTACAGGGTCGGATTCATTCCGTACATGATGGCGAACAATATCTGATTAACAATACCCAATTCACGACTTATTTTGAACAAGTGGAAAAGTACAAAAAGATGATTGAAGAATATCTAAGCGAACCAATCCCGGAAGATATAGATGTGAAAGATGAAGATTAGAGGGAAAAGCATGAAGCCTAAACATAAGCATGGTAAAAATGAACAGAAAACATTTGAATATAAGGTCAAGGAACAGTCAGAGCTATTACCATTTTTATTGAAAGTGTTATCCAACCGCAGCCGTAATTCCGTGAAATCAATGCTCACCCGTGGACAAGTATCAGTTAATGATCATGTCGAAACGAAACACAACTATCCATTGCGATCAGGGCAAACGGTTACGATCTTGAAAAATAAAACGGCGGTAAAACAGAGTGAATTCATTGGCTTGTCGATTCTGTACGAGGATAACGATATTATCGTGATTAATAAGGATGCAGGGCTGCTGTCGATCACTGACAAAAAGGAAAAGACGCGAACGGCACATCATCAGTTGATGGATTATGTACGTCAAGATAATCCGCAGAATCGTATTTTTGTTGTTCACCGCTTGGATAAAGATACATCTGGTGTGATGATGTTTGCGAAAAGTGAAAAGGTAAAGCGTAACCTGCAAACGAACTGGAAGGATAGTGTCAAAGAACGGACTTATGTTGCGCTGGTGGAAGGGGAAGTAGAAAAGCCTAAGGGGACGATTACCTCATGGTTAAAGGAAAGCCGTACCCACCTGATGTACTCCAGTCCGAATAAAAACGGTGGACAGCGTGCAGTAACCCATTACAAGGTGATGAAGACGAATAAGGATTTTTCTTTGCTGGAAGTCCAGCTTGAAACCGGACGGAAAAATCAAATTCGCGTGCATATGCAAGATATCAGCCATCCAGTTGTTGGCGATAAAAAATATGGGTCAACCGGAAATGCAATTGGACGGCTGGGACTGCATGCAAAAGTACTAGCGTTTGGGCATCCATCGACAGGGGAATTTCTGCGGTTTGAAGCGGCAATGCCAAAGTCGTTTTGGAAGAAAGTAAAGTAAAGGAAAGGAATCTACGGCCTTGTAGGTTCTCTTTTCTAAAAATGGCAAAAAAACTATTAGAAATTTAAGAAAACCCTTGCGCCTTACGTTACGTCATCCAGTATAATAAAGGAAAAGACGTAACGGGGGATGTCGTATGTATTCAATTGGTCAATTAGCAAAAACGGCTGATATAACGGTCAGAACGTTGAGGTACTACGATCAAATTGGGCTGCTGCCACCAAATAGTGTGGATCGCGCTGGTAAGCGTTATTATAACTCGGAAGCGGCGGCAAAACTGCAGATTATCGTTATGCTAAAGGAGCTTGGCTTTTCACTGGAAACAATCCATGAAATGATGGAAAAACAAGTGCAGTCTCCGAAAGATTTGCTGTCCATGCGTTTGCATATAATTGAATTGGAGCAGCAGCGTCTGGATAAGGCAAAAGAAAGAATCCATTTTTTAATTCAAATGATGGAACTAGAAGGGACGGAGGATTGGGAGTATTTTGTTGATTATGTTTCCTCAAACCAAGTCAGCGCCCAAGAAATGGCCGAAAAATGGGATCGTCATTTTACAAAAGGAGAACTGGATAAAATCGCACGGTTACCAGAGGTTGGACAGGATATCGAACAAATAAATAAATGGATCCATATCGTGAAGGACATTCGAAACATTCTTGGCACAGACCCAGCATCTCCAAAGGCACAGGAACTGGCAAAAAGATGGCTGGATCTAGCCTATGAGATGTTCGATGATGATCGGGAATTGGCCCATAAAGTGTGGCAGGTGAACGATGAAGAAAACCTTGGATTCTATCACTTTGATGAAGAAGTGGTGGCATTCATTAACAAGGCCTGTGAACATTTATTCCAGGAACAGAACGGCGGTGGGAATTTATGAATAAAAAACTAATTATTCTTGACTTAGTTTGCTATGGGGCCATCCCGTTTCTGATTTGGAGGTACGGCCGTGATTTGACTGGTGATTACTGGGCGATGTTGCTTTCCACAGTTCCTGGATTCATCTATACGGTTTACCGCTTTGCCAAGGAGCGGCAGTTTAATATCGCAGGGCTATTCATTATTGGATCGCTTTTAATCGGAACAACTGTTGATCTCTTATCGGGAAACGCGGAAAACATGCTTTGGAATCAAGTCTATCTGGGCTATGGATTTGCATTTGTTTTTCTATTGTCAATGATGGTAAGAAAGCCACTGGGACTTTACTTTGCAGTGGATTGGGCCTATTTGCAAGGGTTTCGCCGCAAAGATAGTTTGACCTTATTTTCCAAAAAAGGACTTTTCCAATGGTATCAATTGGTAACCTTATTGTTTGTTCTTCAAGGGGTCTTTCAAAACACACTAAAGGCATGGCTGATTTACAAATTTGGTGTGGACGGATATGATCAGGTGTTGATCTATCGGAAAATTAGTGGGTATATCTTTTCAGCAATGATTTTCGGCGGGTTTATGTTGGCTGGAGTCAAAACAAACAATTATTTGAAAGAACACTCCTCTGACTATGCCGCCAAATCATTTGTTAAGTGACAATAAAGTTGTTTGCAATAAAGATATTCCTTAATCAAGCCATGTAAAAGAATATTGCGATATTGCGTATAGAATACTGATAAAAATTCTGAAGGTCGGAGGTAAGTGATGGAATCAGTAATTCAAGTTAAAAAAGCAGATGAACGACACATAGATGGAATTGCAAAAGTATGTACAGATGGATATTGGGCAACATATATTGATTTACGTCCAAAAGAATATATAAATAGGATTATTAAAGAGTTTTATAACATTGAAAGAATCACAAATGAAATTACCTGTACAGGTCGAGAATGGGGTGGTTACGTAGTGGCTTTGGAAGATGGAGAAGTTATTGGGGCTGGTGGAGGTGGCATGATCGGAAAAAATACTGGTGAACTATTTGTACTGTATCTTAATCCCAACCGAAGAAATGAAGGCATAGGCACAATGATTCTTGAAGCTATTACCAAGCAACAAAAAGATTTGGGAGCCACTGAGCAATGGGTCTCTGTAACAAAAGGAAACAAAAAAGGCATTCCCTTTTATGAAGCAAAAGGATTTACCTTTAAATATGAAAAAGAGAGTTATGGAAACATTCAAAGTGAGGATTATATTTCATTAAGATATCATCGTTTTATCTAATAAACACAAAACTATGTGTTAATTCAAGAAAGTGGAAGGAGACTGTTTAATATAGTATATCAGGTTCTAACTGATTCTGACGTACGTGATGGATGGGAACTATACAAAAAGACCGATAAGCAATCCAAAAAAGAGCAGCATGTTTTTATAGCTGCTCTTTTCATCTGACTAAAAAGGAGCTTTCTCTACCACACGCCCCTTTCTGCCTACCGTTGTCTCTGCATATTTGAGCGAATGGACCACAGCTTCCTCGGTTGCCTCTACCACTGCTTGAAAAAGGTGATTCATCACTGGATGGTCATCGCGAATATGGGTTAGTGTTTCTGTATGCTGATCGCTTTCATGCATGTATGTATTGGCAGTTGAAAAGGCAATCGCGATATCTCCGCTGCCATTAGCGATCATACTGCCGGTTCGTCCCAGTCCAGCGGCACAGCGTTTGGCCAACCGTTTTAATTGCCGATCATAAAGTGGGGCATCAGTAGCAATAATCATCATGATCGAACCATCGGGTGTATCGATGTTTTTGTTATCCCAGTTGGCGAACAGGGCATCTTCCCGTTTGCCAAAATTACTGAGCACCAGGCAGCCGACAGTATAGCTATCATCACCAGCACGGACGATCCTTGATGCGGTACCAATTCCGCCTTTATAGCCAAAACAAACCATCCCTTTTCCGGCGCCGATCGCACCTTGTTCGACTGGCCCTGTTGTCGCGTCTTTAATCGCTTGAATTGCATGCTCTGGCTCCACCGCTTGCAGTCGCATTGAATTAAGATAGCTATCATTGCATTCTCCAACAACGATATTAATCGAACTGGTAGAATCGCCAATCTCCTTATTCGTTTCCAGCATATATTGCAATGTGCCTTGCATTACAGCTCCAACGCTAAACGTATTGGTGAGCATAATTGGTGACTCCAGTAACCCGAGTTCATCTAATTGTACAAGCCCGGCCGTTTTGCCATACCCATTAATCACCGCACTCGCCGCCCGGGTTTTCTTGGTAAATAGATTGCCACCATGGGGTAGAATGGCCGTCACCCCAGTGCAAATAGTATTTTGTTCATCAATTTTTTCATATAAAGTGACATGGCCAACTTTGACTCCTTGGACATCAGTAATGCCATTGAATTTTCCTTTGGATAGATTCATTATGTATGTGCTCCTTTATATGTATTTACTTATAGTCTAGCAAAATTCAGGAAAGGCACCGAAACAATTCACCTAAAAAATTGTACGGTGTTATCTGCAAATAAGAACAAGATTTGTGTAAAAAAAGCTGCTCTAAAAAAGATTGATAGACTTTTTAGAGCAGCTTACGATTATATTTAGTAGCATGTGATAGTTTTACAATGACTTATTATAAACCTTAGTTAAAACCGTTTAGCACCAATGTAATGTTTACCCCAATAATAATCCCATGAATCAGATGAGGTAACCTCAACACCAGTTGCTTCTGTCCCAGCGTGAATCATTTGGTGATTTCCAAGATAGATACCACTGTGTGAAACGCCACTACCATATGTTCCTTCAAAGAAAACAACATCTCCCGGTTGTGGGTTGTCTACTTGTACACCGTCATTTGCCCACATACCTGCATGCGTTCTGCTGAGTGAAATACCTTGTTGTTTAAACACATAGTTAATGAAACCACTGCTGTCAAAACCACTAGGATCTGTGCCACCCCAGACATAAGGAGTACCTACCAAGCTTTGTGCGATAGAAACAGAGTCTCCGGAATTTGCACCGGATGCATTAACCGTTTGAGATTGTACCGATACGTTAACTGGTTCAGCAACTTGTGCATTACTATTACCAGTAGCATTTCCTCCTGCTGCCGATCCATTATTCAATGCGTTCAATGTTGGAGTATCTACAACTCCATCGGCATCCCAACCTTGGTCATATTGGAATTCAATTATCTTTTGTTGCGTATTTGGTCCATAAACTCCGTCCGTATTTATGTCATAACCCTGTTCCTGTAGTTTCTGTTGTAAGTCGGTTACCTCCTGACCCTGATCACCTTGCGAAAGAATGGCAACACCAACGCCTGTACTTTCACTGGAACCTACTTCGGCTGAGGGAGCATTTGCATCTGCCTCCGGGGCACCATGTGCAAAAACGTTACCTGTCATCATTGGAGAGAGTGCCAATGAAGTCATCAAAGTAGTAGAAACGAGTGTCTTTTTTATCATACGATTTTTTGTAGCCAAGATTTATCCTCCTAAATTAAAATTCTATGTAGACAAAAGTAGATTCATGTCTAATATTGGCTAGTATAACAAAGAAATATTTCATAAATGTTAACGAGAGAATACAATCTCTTTTCAAATTGGAAAATCCGCTAGTTTCTTCCATCTTTGCTAGTTATCATGGATATGAGGCATACGTGTATAATTATTGCATTTCTATTTCTCTGGTGGTACTATAAAACTATCAATAGAATAATGATCACATGTTACTTATCCGATAAGGCATAGTGGTAAATGAGGAACAATATAATGTGCCTTTCATACCTCTATGCCTTTTTTGCTGTGTAAAATCACGTAAAAAGACAAATACTACCATGAAAAAGGACAAGGAGCGATAAATCATGGCTTTTAATCTATTCAAGAAAAAGAAACAAGCAGAAAATGTCGAAATCAAGGCACCGGTGAATGGTGAAATTATACCGATAGAAGAAGTGCCAGACCCAGTATTTAGCCAAAAAATGATGGGTGATGGGATTGCTTTGATTCCGTCAGACGGAAAAATTATGTCTCCTGTCACAGGAACAGTGATTCAATTTCCTGATACTAAACATGCGATTGGCATCAAGGCGGAAGATGGCAGTGAAATCCTTGTTCATGTTGGTTTGGAAACAGTCGGATTGAAAGGAGAAGGATTTACGGCAAAAGTGAAGGAGGGGGATAAGGTTTCCACTGGCCAGTTAGTACTTGAAGTTGATTTGGAATATATCCGGGAACATGCTGACAACATCGTTACGCCTGTTATTATTACCAATAGTCAAGACAGTGGAAGGGAATATCAAATGACCGATGCTAAAACAGGTACGGCAGGAGAAACAGTCATCATCACGTCAACCGAAAAATAACAAGCTAAAATTATTTTAGCTTGTTACCACACTTGCCAAGGGAGGTGGGGTAATGCGGATAAAGCAAATCCTGAACAATAATGCCGTCGTCGTAATGGATGGGGACGAAGAAACAATCGCAATCGGTGGTGGTGTCGGATATAACAAGCATAAAAAAGATATGGTCAATACCGCTAAAATTGAAAAGCTGTTTGTGTTAAAAGAAAATAAGAAACTACAGGAACTGCTGATGCGTATCCCTGAGAAACATTTTCTCATTTCGGAGGATATTATTGACTATGCTGAAAAATATCTGGGAACAAAATTAAACGAACATGTGCTTATTGGATTAACCGACCATATTTCTTTTGCCCTTGACCGGGAGAAACAAGGGATCCGGATCAAAAATAAATTACTTCCGGAGATCAAAGTCTTGTATAAGAAGGAATTTCATATTGGGCTTTGGGCGATCGATCATATTAAAAATAAACTGCAAGTGGAAATGCCACCAGACGAGGCCGCATTTATCGCTTTGCATATTCATTCGATGAAACTTCAGGATGGCAATCTTCATGAACTTGTCAGGCAGACATCGATATTAAAAGAAATGATTGAAACAATCGACCAAACATTGGGGATTAACGTGGAATCCAATGATATTGCCTATGAACGTTTAATTTATCATTTGCGGTTTGCACTGGACCGTGGCAAAGGGGAACAGTATCATGTCATGGATGCGGACATGCTGAAGATGATCACAAGTAAATTTCCGGTTGCCTATCAATGTGCAAAAAAAGTTGCTGATGTTTTGGCTGCAAAGCATGATATTCATTTACCAGAAGATGAACTTGGCTATATTACACTTCATATCGAACGAATGCAACGAATGTAAAGTACACTACCATCATATATTTTTTGAAAGCGATTATATTGAAATTCCAAGGGGGAAACAGTTATGATGAAAGCTTTACAGAGCCTGGGCCGGTCAATCATGCTGCCGGTTGCCGTTTTGCCAGCAGCTGCTATTTTAGCCGGACTCGGGAACTGGATTTTAGGTTTTTGGGAAGGTAACGTCATTGGTACATTCCTGTCGAACGCAGGTACATCCATTTTAGACAACCTGGGTATGCTTTTTGCAGTCGGTATTGCCATTGGATTGTCCAAAGATAAACATGGTGCCGCCGCATTGAGTGGTCTGGTCGGTTTTTTGGTAGTCACCAATTTGATTTCAACTGATTCTGTTGCAGATTTATTAGGAAAAGATGTAGCGGACGTCAACCCGGCCTTTGAACAAAATGATAATGTGTTCATCGGTATTTTAACCGGGGTCATTGCTGCCATGATGTATAATCGATTTAGTGGTGTCAAGCTGCCAGATGCGTTAGCGTTCTTCAGTGGAAAGAGACTCCCGCCAATTATGACGGCAGCCGCGATGGTTGTGGTGGCTGCGGTTTTATTCTTTGTTTGGCCGGTTGTATTCGGCTGGCTTGTTGCGTTTGGTAAAGCTATCAGTAGTTTGGGAGCAGTTGGTGCCGGTCTGTATGGTTTCTTTAACCGTCTATTAATTCCAACCGGTCTGCACCATGCGTTGAATTCGGTATTCTGGTTTGATGTTGCGGGAATTAATGATATCGGCAAGTTCCTGGCTAGTGAGGGAACAAAAGGCATTACCGGTATGTATCAGGCAGGATTTTATCCAATCATGATGTTTGGTGTGCCTGCTGCAGCGTTGGCTATGTACCATACTGCGAAAACCAAGCGTAAGAAACAAGCTGCATCTTTGATGATGGCAGGGGCGTTTGCAGCTTTCTTTACCGGGGTTACTGAACCGGTTGAATTCTCGTTTATGTTCCTTGCTCCAGCATTGTATGTTGTCCATGCCCTTTTAACAGGACTATCGTTGTTTATTGCAGCTACATTTCATTGGACATCAGGCTTTGGGTTCAGCGCTGGATTTGTTGATTATACATTAAGTTTTATGAACTCAATCGCCAACAAGCCGTATATGCTCATTGTTCAAGGACTCGTCTTTGCAGTTATTTACTATTTCTTGTTCCGTTTCTTGATCACAAAATTTAATCTGAAAACGCCAGGGCGCGAAGATGATGCAGAGGAAGCGGAGGAAAAGGATGTTGCCTCAACAGACGGAGATGACAAATACGCTGTCATGGCTGCCAAAATTTATGAAGGACTTGGCGGCGATGAAAATGTGGATGCTGTTGATTATTGTACAACTCGCCTAAGGGTTGAAGTAAATGATATGGATAAGGTGGATCAAGATAGAATCAAGTCTACAGGTGTTCCGGGAATTCACGTCGTAGGAAAACACAGTATCCAGGTCATCGTTGGAACAAGTGTACAATTTGTTGCCGATGAAGTGAACAAAATCCGTAATGTGAAATAACCTAAGTCTTGGATTATAAGATACAAAAACACCCTATTTTGCTGAAAGATAGGGTGTTTTTTTATGTCCATTCCTGCTATATGGGTAGCGGATATCTTCGCAAACGAACACCATGCACGGAACCTTTGCGGCGTGTGGAATATCTCCCTCACGCATCACTGTGAATGGATGTTTTCTCTTCCTCTCGATTCCAGTTAGACCTCTCCCAAATCCAGTCATATAAAATACTTGCAGTTTCTCTAAATTTGCGTTATAAATAACATACAAGTTCATATTGCGAGTTCCTTCGGGGCAGGGTGTAATTCCCGACCGACGGTAAGAAGCAGTCGTATGCTTTAAGTCCGTGACCCGTACGGTTGTCAAAACCAAACGGTGGATCTGGTGCAACTCCAGAACCGACAGTTAAAGTCTGGATGGGAGAAGGAATTTAGATAACAAGCATGATTGAAAATGGTTGATGCTTGCAAGCGGGTTATTGGTATATCCAGTGATCTCTATTTGCCATTTTTTGCATACCATGATAGATTCATGTGCTTGTTTATTTAAAATTCACCCTAACACGCCTCTGAAGCTGATTTCAGAGGCTTTTTTGTATTTGAAAAAAGGGGAGGTCGTTATTTTGCAGGATAAAGATTATATGGAATTTGCATTGCAACTTGCTAAAGCAGTAACCGGACAAACGAGCCCGAATCCGCCTGTTGGTGCGGTGGTGGTCAACGATGGAGCGATTGTTGGTTTTGGTGCCCATCTGAAAGCGGGTGAAGCCCATGCGGAAGTCCACGCACTGGATATGGCTGGGGAAAAAACAAACGGTGCGACGATTTATGTCACACTGGAGCCGTGCAGTCATACGGGCAAGACGCCGCCATGTGCAGATTACATTATTGAAAAAGGAATCAGCCGGACCGTTATTGCCGTGGCGGATCCAAATCAACAGGTTTCCGGCAGCGGGATTGAGAAACTGCGCCGGGCCGGAATAACTGTTGATGTTGGTGTATTACAAGCTGAAGCAGAGCAGGTGAATCAGGTGTTTTTTCATTATATAACTACGGGGATGCCCTATGTAACCTTAAAAACAGCCACGAGTTTAGATGGAAAAACCGCGACCGTCACTGGTAACAGTAAATGGATTACCGGGAAAGAAGCACGCCGGGATGGACACTTGTATCGGAATAATCATGATGCCATTCTTGTTGGTGTCAACACGGTATTGGCGGACAACCCGAGTCTTACCACAAGAATTGGCAATAATGGGAATAATCCCATCCGTATCATCTTGGACACGACATTAAAAACTCCTTTAGATGCCAATGTGGTTACCGATCAACAAGCAGAAACACTTATTTTTACCGGAAACGATGTAACCAGCGAGCGAATAGGACAATTTGCCAATCATGATCAAGTGACAGTCATTACGATGGAAAGTGAACAGGTACATATTGACGATGTACTGCGGTATTTGGGAGAAAGGCAAATCTCGTCTGTATTGGTGGAAGGTGGCGCTGCCGTTAATGGCTCATTTTTAACAGCAAAACGGATCAATCAATTCATTTTGTACATGGCGCCCCAGCTTATTGGCGGTGCAGATGCGCCAATATCATTTGCCGGGATGGGATTTGCAAGACTAAAAGATGCATTGCAGTTGGAAATTAAACAGGTAGAAACGATTGGTCAGGATATCAAAATTACTGCTGTTCCACGAAAGGATGATGACGATGTTTACCGGAATTGTTGAAGAAAAAGGCTGGATCAAGCGAATGGATCGTGTGACTGATCAGGCGGTTCAACTAACAATTGGGGCGGAAAAAGTGACGGCTAATATGCAGGTTGGTGATAGTATTGCCGTTAATGGCATTTGCCTGACTGTAACAAATTTTACCACTACTGATTTTCAAGTCGATGTGATGCCGGAAACGATCAAATCAACTTCGCTCAAACATCTTGAATCAGGATCACACGTTAATTTGGAGCGTTCCCTGCCAGCGAATGGCCGGATAGGCGGACATTTCGTTTCCGGACATGTGGATGGTACGGGAAAAATAATTGGAAAGCAACGACAAGCGAACGCAATTTACTATGATATTGCCATCCCAAAGGAATTCGAGACTTATGTACTTGTGAAAGGATCTATTGCTGTTGATGGCATTAGCTTAACCATTTTTGCGGTAGAAGATGGAGTAGTTACCTTATCATTGATTCCTCATACCGTCTCTGCAACGGTTTTGGGTAATAAAGAGCCGGGCGATCGTGTTAATTTGGAATTCGATATGCTGGCGAAATATGTACAAAACATATGGAATCAACAAATAAAGAAAGAGGGCGAGAAGCATGTTTCATTCCATTGATGAGGCAATTGCCGATTTAAAACAAGGGAAACCAATTATTGTTGTCGATGATGAAAACCGGGAGAATGAAGGCGATCTGGTTGCATTATCTGAAAAAGCCACACCGCAAATGATTAATTTTATGATTACCCATGCGAAAGGGCTCGTTTGTACAACGATGAGGGAAAATTTAGCGAAACAGCTGGGTCTTTCCATGATGGCGAAACAAAACACGGACCCGTTTGGTACTGCGTTTACCGTGAGCATTGACCATAAGGATACAAGAACAGGGATAAGCGCAGTAGAACGGTCACAAACGATTCAAGCATTACTGCATCCGGATGCAAGTGCTGCCGATTTCAAGCAACCTGGTCATGTTTTTCCACTGATTGCCAAGGAGGGTGGAGTGTTGGTGCGAACAGGGCATACCGAAGCATCTGTTGATTTGGCTGAACTGAGTGGAGCATTTCCATCGTGTGTGATTTGTGAGGTAATTAAAGAGGATGGAACGATGGCTCGTGTGCCAGACTTAATGAAGGTCTCTGAGCAACACCGATTAAAAATCATTACTATTGCTGATCTGATAACCTATCGAAAAAAACATGAAAAACATGTAAAACGGGAAGTTGAAGCGACACTTCCGACTGACTTTGGTGAATTTCGGGTGATTGGTTATTCGAACGATCTTGATGATAAAGAACATATCGCGTTGGTAAAAGGGGAAATTTCCGGCGATCAGCCAATCTTAACGCGAATCCATTCCGAATGTTTGACTGGCGATGTGTTCGGTTCCTTTCGCTGTGATTGCGGAAACCAGCTCCATGAAGCACTGGACAAAATCAATGAAGCAGGGCAAGGCGTTCTGGTTTATATGCGACAAGAAGGCCGGGGCATCGGTCTGCTTAATAAACTTCGGGCCTATAAACTGCAGGAAAATGGGATGGATACAGTGGAAGCGAATGAGCAGCTTGGATTCCCCCCCGATTTACGTGACTATGATGTAAGTGCACAAATATTACTGGATTTGGGTGTGCATCGGGTCGAGTTACTAACCAATAATCCGGAGAAGATGGGGTGTTTAGCGGCACATGGGGTTCAGGTAGAAGCAAGAATCCCGTTGCAAGCCGGCCGTCGTGTGGAAAATGAAAAATACATGCAGACAAAACAGGAAAAGATGGGTCACTTATTGGGCCTGCATGGATAAAAAAAGTGGCTCGATGCAGTATCAAACATATGTAGAAGGGATGAAACGAATGGGTAACACATACGAAGGAAGTCTGGTTGGTACGGAGTTAAAAGTTGGGATCGTGATTGCACGTTTTAACGAATTTATTACGGGTAATCTATTAGATGGAGCGATCGGCACGTTAAAGCGGCATGGCGTTTTGGAAGAAAACATGGATATTGCCTGGGTACCCGGTGCCTTTGAAATCCCGCTTGTTGCAAAAAAAATGGCAGATTCGAATTATTATGATACGGTCATTACTTTAGGAGCGGTCATCCGAGGGTCAACAGCCCATTTTGATTATGTTTGTAATGAAGCGGCTAAGGGAGTTGCAAATGTGTCATTGGAAACGGGCAAACCGATTATCTTTGGAATTTTAACTACGGACACGATTGAGCAAGCGATTGAACGTGCCGGGACCAAGGCTGGTAATAAAGGTGCAGATGCCGCTGTGGCAGCAATTGAGATGGCGAATCTTGTGGCGCAAATAGAAGGATAGTTTCTAAAGCGGGGTATCAAAACAGTTTAATCTAAATTATTTAAAATTAATTACTTTTTAGCAGGATTCTTGCATTTTAT
>NZ_JBFNXI010000028.1:0-42366 GCF_040812445.1 Lentibacillus sp. L22
TCAGAAAACAAATCCCAATTCCGAGGATACTCTATTAATTTACACAAACTTATTGACAGTACCCAAACTTATAAACTTATAGTAATCAATAAGCTATAATTAGCATAGTATATACCGTTAACTCGATTACCCCAAAACAAAAATGTCACAACCCAGATTAAAATACGTTAAAATTGATAAAAAACGGGGAATTAGTAGAATAAGTATATGGTTACATCGCAAAAGTAATAGCTCACTATATACAATCAATAAAAAAGAGAGCAGAATCTGATATTTTAATAAGCAAAATGATGAAAGAACCAGACATATTAATAAAGATGTAGGTACAAATTTGTTATATCTATTCTGTTTTTCCACAATATCCATTCTACATATACCCTGTAGATGTTTTTATTTAACAGAAAGAAGTATCTAATAGATTACTAGATAAGCTAGGAGTGCTGCATATGTCCGACGAATACACTTCAAGACAAGAACGACGGCGACAACAGAAACAGAAGAAAACACGATCACACGGACGAAAAAGAAGCTTGTGGAAAAAGATTCTGCTCGGTCTCTGTGCGGCTTTTCTACTCGCGGTGATCGCATGCGGCATCACGATCGCTGTCATGATCCATGATGCGCCAACATTGAAGGCAAGTGACCTGCAAACGCCTCAGTCCACACGGATATATGATCAGGATGGAAAACTTGTCAGTACCGTGTTTCATGAGGAAAATCGAGTCAAAATACATATTGACGATGTTCCGGAAACAGTAAAAGACGCTGTCATTTCTATAGAAGACAAAAGGTTCCGCGATCATCATGGTATTGATTTCCATCGCTTGTTTGGGGCGGTCTTCGCCAATGTCAAAAACGGCTGGGGTGCAGAAGGCGGTTCGACCATTACACAACAAGTGATCAAACGGAGTGTGCTAACCCCGGAGAAAACACTGAAACGAAAAGTGCAAGAAGCATGGCTTTCTTTAAAATTGGAAAGGAAATACTCAAAAGATGAAATTCTCGAGATGTATTTAAATAATGTCTATTTCGGACACAGAGCGTATGGCATCAAAACGGCCTCAAAAACGTATTTTGGCGAGAACAATCTTTCCAAATTAAATATATCGCAGGCTGCCTTGCTTGCCGGTCTGCCAAATGCACCAAGCGCTGACGACCCTTTCAAGCATCCTGAACGGGCACAAAAACGCCGCGACCAAGTGCTGTCGGCAATGGAAAGCAATCACGTTATTTCCAAACAACAAGCTGATAAGGCCAAAGCCAAACCGATTTCCGAAATTATTAGGAAAGAAGAAAAAAAGCAGGAGAATAATGATGACCCTTATAATGCTTTTATCGATACGGTCTATGAACAAATGGTCAATCAGAAAAAGGTCGTCTCTGAAAAAGATTTCTACCAGGGCGGTTTGAAAATCTATACGACTCTTGATTCGAAAGCACAAAAAGCAGTTTACGATTTGATTCACTCGAAGGATATCCCTTATCCGGATAAACATTTCGAAACAGGAATCACACTTGTTGATACAAAAACGGGTGCTATCAAAGCAGTCGGAGGTGGGCGTCATTTCAAGGCGGTCGGATATACCAATTACGGCACCAATGTCCAAAATCAACCAGGTTCAACCATTAAGCCCATTTTGGATTATGCTCCAGCGATCGAACATTTGAATTGGCCCACATCGCACACACTGAGTGACGAGCCGTATCAGTACAGCGACGGAACACCAATCAATGAATGGGATAACAAATACTGGGGTGATATCTCGATGCGACGGGCTTTGGAATGGTCGCGAAACATACCCGCCCTAAAAGCGTTTCAGGCTGTAGGACAAGACAAAGCGCAAAAGTTTGCCAAAGGACTGGGTATCAAAATTGATCCGATCTTTGAATCAGCTTCGATCGGTGGTTTTGATGGTGTTTCTCCCTTACAAATGGCAGGGGCTTATGCAGCATTTGGTAATGGCGGTAAGTATCATGAACCATCCACGGTTAAAAAAATAGTTTTCCCGGACGGAAAGAAATGGAAGCCAAAATCAAAGCCAAAGAATGCCATGCATGATTATACTGCTTATATGATCACCGATATGCTCAAGACTGTCGTTGCAAGCGGAACTGGGACACAAGCAAACATTCCTGGGATACCTGTGGCGGGGAAAACCGGAACAACCAATATTCCGAACGATATCAAAGATCAATACGGCCTGGGAGATGGTGTGCTTGATTCGTGGTTTGTTGGATATACACCTCAATATTCCCTTGCAGTTTGGACCGGTTACCCATCGTTAAAAAATAAAGACGGCGATGTACAATATATCCGATATGACGGCTCACAGAATATTGCCATGCAGCTCTTCCAAACACTAATGTCCGAGATTTCGGATCCGAATATGGACGATTTCAAAAAACCGGATTCGGTGGTCTCCAGCGGTTCGGAACTGTATGTACGTGGTGCACAATATCAACCGAGCGAGGAACAAGCGGATCAAGGAACAAACGAGGAAAACCAAAATCAGGAAGAGCAACAAGAAACCACCGAACAACCTAATCAAGAAGAAAACACGGAAAATCAAGAACAAGAGGAAGAACAGGAGGAAGAACAGGACAAGGAAGAGGAACAAGCTAATCAAGAAGAAGACAAGGACAGCCAGGAACAAGAAGACGAACAGGACAAGGAACAACCGGATCAAGAAGAAGACAAGGACAATCAAGAACAAGAGGATAAACAAGACAAGGAAGAGGCAGATAAAGGAGAAGACAAAGAAGACAAACAGCAAGAAGACGAACAAGATAAGGAAAAGGCTAATCAAGAAGAAAACAAGGCTAATCAAGAAGAAGACAAGGACAACCAAAAACAAGAAGATCAACAAAAGAATAAAGAGGATGATCACAGCAGCGAAGATAATAACGACAACGAGCATAATAACAAAGATAAGAAAAAGGATAATGACAGTGAAAGCGATAATGAAAACAATAACTCCGAGGAAAATGACAGCAGTTGATCACTGCCATTGAGGTTGATGTACAATTCATCTTTGTATTATTGAATACGTACACTTGAATCAAAAAAGCCAAAATAGGCATCAAAAAAGTCCATCTATTTTTAGACTTTTCGATGCCTATTTTGTTGCTTGGGAAATTTTATTTTTTAAAAAGGGTTCCCTCCTCCGTTTTGATAGGTTCTTTGTGTAATCGTAGCTTGTTTTAAAAGAAAAGCGAGCGTAAAATCCCCCCAGCATAAACGCCAGAGGGATCCAACACCGTACTACTGCCACTTTTCAATTAGTATATCAGCATGCTTGACCAATGTTTTTGCCACATCTTCATCGATTTGACCAGCTTCCTGATATTTCGCAACCAATTGTTTCAAACTTTTCATGTGCTTTTCTGCCTTTTCGTATGACTTCACGTTGATAAAATGATCAAGTGACTTCAGATGAGTCTGCAACAAACGTGCATCAGACGCGTCCATATTACCTTGATCCGCTTCATAATCTACCAACGTTTGCATGCCCTGAATGGTCACCTTCTCCTGCAAATGATCAGTAAATGGTTGCAGTCTCTTTTGGGCAGGCTTTGCTTTTGTCGTTCCATCGATTAATGGCCGGTCATAATTCAGGCTTTGTTGTCTTAAGGCCGTTGCTTTTTCAATTACGTTCCATGCAGCTTGATTGTTACCATCCTCAACAGCAACGGCAGCCTTCAAGAATTCCTTATCAGCAAGTACCATATCATGCAATGCATTTACAAATGGCTCCAATTCTTCTTTCAGATTTTCATTCTTTGTTTTTGCCATAAAACCATCGGCCGCATCCGCAATCGTTTGGAACGCATCCATTGCTTCCGGAGATATTCCCTTTAATGATTCTCCGTTATCCAGCTTTTCCGTAAGCGAATCCAATAGTTCCTTAATATCTTCACTTTCAGATAGCTTTAAACCATTTGGATCCGCATCAGACATGTGCTTGGCAAGTTCATGCAATGCTTCCGCGGCGTCCGGTTCGATATACTTAAAGCTATCTTCCCAGCTTGTTTGCGCATCAAAATCCTCGGTATTCCATGTGTAATCGGCAATGGCAAAGATAGCAATCTTGGACGCCTCGGCTTCCTGCATTGGATTGGTTACAACGCCAGCAAGATTTTCGATACCAGGTTCCAGCATTTCTCCTTTGCCGAGGAAGACTCTTTGCATATCCACATCGTTTACCGGCCAATTCAGCCAAAATAGTGGATCCCTTCGTTCTACACCGTCATTGCTTTTGTTTTTAAAAACATCGATGGTACTTTGAACAACAGGTGCACAGGTAGTTGATCCTGTCCACAAAATATGGATATTATCATCGAAGCCTTTTTCATAAGCGTTTAGCTCATCCGGGTTCCAGGCCCAACCGGAGTTATAGCTTGCAGGAGTATAAAGCGTATCGCGCACATCGCCTTTTTCATCCGCCCATTCAGAAATGGAATGCATCAATTCAACGACATAATCCGTTGGCAGATTTCCAACATCGTCCCCATTGACACCGAATTGGCGCACCCCTACATCGTATAATTGATCAAATTTGGCAAGCAACTTATCGGTATTTTCATCAAGAACATCCATTGCCGCATCCTGCCCTTCCTCTCTGGCAAGTTCAGCAACTTCACCTAATGGGGAAATCGTCCAGATAAACCGTGTTTTCGTTTCTTCCCCGACGTCAGCCATTTCCCCTATTTCTTCCAGCTCCTCTTTCGGATACAGCTCGTCCCACTTTTCCCGATGGTAAGGATCATCCTTTGGTGCAAATACATACGAATTCATTTTGTGATTGCCGCCAAACCTCATGAGGGACATTCTATCTTCATTACTCCAAGGAATACCATAATACCCTTCAATAAACCCTCTAATCTCCGTATTGGCAAAATCGTTCACATGCATATTGCGAATCACCTGTTGCGGACTTTGAGCAAGAATCGCCTCCAGCGTAACAACCCCGTAAAAACTGGCATCGGTATCTTTTCCTAAAATCACGATGTTGTTATCGCTAACGTCCAATTGATAGGCATCGATTTGGTCAAAATCTATCCCTTCACTATCCACATGTTCGCTAGCATAGTTATCAACCGGACCGTTTGAATTTTTTGTACCAATCATCAGATTCACTTTATCCTTTGACGGCTCACTCGCAACAGATGGTGCTTCCAAACCATGATCCGTGAATGCTTTTTCCACCTTTCTTTTCGTCACACGATCAATCGTATCATCATAGATAACTTGAACTCCCTTGTTAAGCGACAGCATCCCATTACCGTATTCCACGCTATGGGGTGTTGGGTAAAATTCATATTCCTTTACAGGGCTTTTACCTGCTGCTTTTGCAACTGGCGTAAACATATGGGAAACCGTACCAAATAGCATAATAGCTGCGACCGTAACTGAGAAGACGACTCGTTTTTTCATCTGTTGATCCCTTCCTTTCCTGTATTGTTATCAACGTTCTAGGTAATGATAAAACTTGCTTGAATGACAGATTCCTCTGCACCTCCCTGTGAATTGTTTGGTCGGATATTGGGAATGAATACTTTTTGGATTGGAATATATCGATCTATCATTAGAATCAGCGGCGACATAAATAAAAGGCATGGCGATATCAATGGACTTTTTTTATCATCCATTTTCATTATCACCATGCCTGATCGCATCAGTAACATATGATCCAAATATTCCAATAACTTTATTCTATCATGACATTTGGAATAGTCAACAGAAAATAAAAACGTTTACAAAAACAGTAGTTTATTCCTGGTAATTTATGCTTAGCTTGTAAGCGATAATCCAATTGCTGGTCATGAACTCTACCCGATAACCACAAGTTATTTGCAGATCAAACAACGGAAGAACAATTAAATGGGCTGAAGTACAGGATCATCGACTACTCTTTTTATTCGACATTATATGACATAATTCGAGAAGAGACACCCTGATTTACTGGGATGCCAAACCCTTAATTAATAGTGAAAATGTCTTCATATCGCCAACTAAATAATCTTCTTTCACATCTACTGGGCGGGTTTCCCCATAGCGGTTGACCCAACAAGTGGTGATACCGAGTTCAGAAGCTGGCACAACATCATACTTAAATCCAAACCCTGTATGTAATATTTCAGATTTATCCAGATTTAGTTTATTCAAAAGCAGGTGAAAACCCTCATGATTAGCTTTGTATGCCCTAGCTTGTTCTGCTGTAACTATCTCATCAAAATCCACCCCAAGCCTTGATACCGTTTCTTCAATAATGTTATCATCTGTGTTCGTGAGCAATGCAATTTTCGTATATTTCTTAATCTCTAACAAAGCGTCTTTCGTATCAGGAAACGGACACCATCTCCCCATTGATTCAGAGAAGTAATCACTATCCGCCTCGGTAAACGGGTATCCAAAATGATTAAAAGCCATTTGTAATGTGTTTTTTAATACTTCCTTGTACGGACGATACTCATTTTGAATGTAATCAAATTGTACGTCCTCCCAATAACGTTGCAGTTGCACAATGTTTACATTTTCTACGCCGTTCTTTTTCAGTATCTCCTTGAAAACAAGTTGGATTTCGCCTTCCCAGTCAATTAATGTCCCAAAACAATCAAAAGTTACCGCCTTTGGCCATTCCATGTACTTATCACCCGTTTCTTTATAATATTATAATACTACCAATACTTCCCGTCTTATTATTCCATTAATCATGAATAAACTAACTCACCATTAACATACACCTTATCGACCGATCTTAAGTTGTTTAAGTCATTCAATGGATTATCTCGAAGGAGGACTAAATCTGCCTTATGGCCCTCTTTAATTTGTCCAACCTTTCTTCCCAAAATTGCACCAGCATTCGTTGTTGCCGTTTTCAAGATTTCCTTTGTATTCGGTATAAACTTATACATCATTAATAATTCATCTAATAATGCTGTATGAGGAGTAGACGGTGAACCAGCATCAGATCCTGCTCCGATTAATATGTTCCGGTCAAAAAAGGTTTTAAATGCCTTTTCATGTCTCCCAACAATTTCTAACGCTTTTTGTTTGGCGTATGCCGGTATTTCCTCCAGCGATGCAATCGTTTGGTAAACATAGAGCGTCGGATTCCATGCAGTCCCCCTCTCTTCCATCATTGTTATAAGCTCCTCATCTAAGTAATGTCCATGCTCAATTGTATCAACTCCGGCTTGTATTGAGTTCAAAATACCTTCTCTTCCAATTGCATGGGAAGCGACATTTAATCCAAATTTATGTGCTTCATCACAAATAACCCGCTGTTCTTCCATACTTAATTCCGCATTTCCGACTGATTCACCCTCATGCCGACCATACACGCCACCTGTAGAACTCACTTTAATAACTTCTGCACCTTTAAAAATCTGCTCTCGAACCCCCTTTAACGCCTCATTTGGACCATCCACAAACCTTGCCCAGAATGGATCATGACCACCAGTCATCGTTAACGTTTTCCCACTAGCAATTATAGTTGGTCCTTTAATAAGTCCTCTCTTTATGCCTTTAGCTACATGTAGCGCAATATCATCTACAGATCCAATATCCCTTATCGTTGTAATTCCGGCTTCAATATAGTCTTGGCAGTAGGACACTGCACGAATTAACATTTGCTCATAACCTTCTTCTTTTAAGGTGGATACGGGGTCTTTGGAACCATCCCACATGATATGAACATGTAAGTCTATTAAGCCCGGCATGAGATACTTTCCTTCTCCATTAATATATTTCAAGTGATCCAGATAATCTTTTTTGGGGAGTATTTTATAAATTTCTTCATTTTTAATCCAAACTCCACAATCATGTTTTATTTCCAAATCAGGACCTTGAAGAATTTGAACATTATCAATAACATATTCCATGACTGGTTCTCCTTTCGATTATTAAGAAGTGAGCATTTCGGTAAATACTCACTTCTTACAAAAACTTCTTAATTTTTAACTAAAATATAAGTGATTCAAGGATTCATTACAATAATTGCTTGAATACTCTCTTGTTCATATGGGATCTTATCTCTATATATTGTCCAAAGCTCAAAATAGTTTATTGCTGTAATAAAAAGATTATCGGGGTTAACTGAAGCCAGATTAACTCAATCATTTATAACAAATGAATCCTGATTGCTTTTAGCCACACCTTCCTTGTTTGTCAATAGACTAACAACAATTAAAGTTAGTACAGAAAGTGGCAGCGCAAACAAGACACTGTTCCAATCAAATGGTTTATTTAAGACAACTTCCCAGAAAATTGTACCTATTGCACCAACAATCATGGAACTCATAATACCAGCTGTAGTAGCCTTTTTCCACGTAACTGTCGCTAAAATGGCCGGTGTCAATGCTGCCCCATACATGGTATACGAATACATTTGTAATTCTAATACAGTTGGAAAATACATGCCCAATATATATGCTAAAACTCCAACCGCAACAACTGTAGCCCGATTATATTTCAACAATTTCTTATCACTAATATCTTTGTTGCTAAATCTCTTTAACAAATCATAGATAATATTCCCTGAAGCAGATAATAAATAGGAAGTAGCTGTGGTTATAATAAAGGCCACTGCCGCACACAAAACGATTAATCCTATCGCCAATGGCAAACCATTTATTGCCATATTCAACACCGCGGTGTCTGGAGCAATTTCAGGAAACATAACAATTGCGGAGGTAGCAATAATTATCGTTAAACTAATTACGAAACAACTACCAATAAAAAATCCGATTGTTGATCTTCTAGCAACTGTTGGATTTTTCGCGGCACCAAAACGCTGATACATATTCTGGTCTCCCAAAACAAGCAAAAATAAAGGTAAAAAGAACCCAAGAAGCTGGGGAATACTTAAACCACCATTCCAGGATTTAGTATTGCTTGGCAGCGAAAGAGATAATCCAGAAAATCCATCTACTGAATGGAGAACAAAAGGCAGTCCCAGCAGAAATCCGGCTACTATCAAAATGGCACTAATTGCATCTGTATACGCGACCGAAAATAATCCGCCACTTACCGTTAAAAAGATAACCAATACCCCTATAATAATTGAACCAATTCCAATTGGTAATCCAGTTGTAATTTGTAATACATAAGCGCCTCCAGTAAACTGATATGCCGTTATACCAATAAAGGCTAGTAAAATAATAATTGAAGATACCAGTCTAGCCGTTGTACCAAATCTTTTCTCAATCATTTCTGGAACAGTATATGCTTCGCCGGTTCTTATTTTTCCTGCCAAGAAATATAGTATAATCGTTCCTACTATTCCGCCAGACAAGTTGAAAATGGCGGCAAAGGGGCCATATTGATAGATGAAACTGGCCCCGCCAACCACAGTCCCAGAACCAACAAAAGTTGCCAAAAGTGTCCCGCTTACTACCCAAAGTGGTAAGGATCGTCCCGCAGCCATAAAATCCTCATTGTCATTTATCGATTTTTTACCAAAGTATACACCTACAAGTACCATGACTAATAAATAGACTACAACTCCCACGAGATATACATTCATATATTTAGCCCCTTTCGTACCCAAACAATTGCTTTAGTGAGTCAGAAACGTAAATCCTCCAATTCTTTGGCATAATTGGTGATTTGGTGAGAGCCATCATCTCTGAGTACGACTGTATCAGAGTGGCGAAAACCACCAACACCAGGTACATATAACCCCGGCTCGACGCAATAAACCATTCCTTCCTGCAAAACAAGATCATTATCATATCTTAAAGAAGGTTCTTCATGTAAGCCTATTCCAATTCCATGTCCGGTCCTATGAATACTGTATTCTTCAACATCGTGTTTTATAAATATTTGTCGAGCCGCCTCATTGACTTCTTTTGCTGTAATTCCTATTTTTATGGTATCCAGGGCAGCCAATTGTGCTTCATGTGCTATTTTAAATAAATCCTTTTGTTTATCCGTTGGCGTACCGATAAAAAAGGTTCTCTCACATTCAGCACGGTAACCATTAAGTCCTACCTGACGGCTGTGAATAGAAATATCGTTATCGTGAAACTTCCTCGTATTTGAAAATACATGTGGCAAGATACTTCTATCTATTCCTGACGGAGTCATCACAAAGAAATCCAACGTTGAATCCGGATGTTTTTGTGCAACTTCTGCAAATAAAGCTTGATTTCCAAATTGATCAAGTTCAATTTCGGTTAGTCCTGCACTTGCATTCTCTAGGGAATTTTTTAGAGCCAGGCTTACTAATCTTCCTGATTCTGTGATTAAGTCAATTTCTTCCTGGTCCTTGATATATCTCATTTTTTCAATATCTTTATCAATATTAACCAGTTCGAATCCTGCTTTTTTCATCATATTACCTAATTGAAGTGGTAGGGAAGAAAATTCAACACCAACCCTTGTGCCTGAAGGATAGGATGAAACTAACGTTTTTAAATGTTCAATGTGGGATTTACCTTTGCTACCTCCAATTAAGGTTTCATGATAAACATATAACCTGTCAGCTTTTGTCACAGTTTTTGCATGGTTTTCCTCCAAAGAGGGAACGATTAAGCTTAACGTATCAGAATCTACAGTTAAGACGATAGGCCTTGAATAAGTAATTGCTTTTAAGCCAGAATAGTAAAATTGGTTCTCAAAATTCATTATCACTGATAGATCAATTTCCTTATTGGCCATTATTTCTCTTAATTTGTTTACCCTTTTTGTTGTATCCATCCTCAACACCCCTATAATAAAATTTAAATAGACAGAATAAATACCGCATATAACAATATTGGTAACGCTAACATTTTTTAATTGACCTACATCTTATGGTAATTGTTCTTTTTAAGATTCTGTTTCAAGATAATAAAGTACAATGTTAATACTTATCGAGTTTCATTAAATAGTCAGTATTAATATTCTGTTAGTACATTTTATTATGTTAAAGGAGAATTTTCATTGTCCTGGAGGAACAAAAATATTTCCGTTTTTTGTTCCTTACGTTTGATGGCAATATTTATTCCGACTCTTACATTCCATTTCATATAATCTTAAAGCAATCTCAAATAGCAGGTAAGTTTCGGGATCCTCAAAATTTACACCTTTATACAATTCCTTAATTTTTGCTATTCTGTACTTTATCGTGTTTTTGTGGACGAATAATTCTTCTGCACTTCTCTTCAGGCTAAAATAATTATTTAAATAAACTGTCAACGTGTTCACCAATTCAGAATCAAACGTTTCATCATGATTTATTAGAGGCTCTAACAGATTATAAATGGAACTTTGCAATATGTTCCTTTGTCCAAGTGCAATAAGAAATTTATCAAGACCTAAGTCTTTCCATTGATTAACCATATTCTTTCTTTTTTCTCCTACTCTGATGCCTATTTTTGCCTGCTCATACTTCTCTTGAATACTATCTACATTAATATTTCTTGATTTCTCACTAATTCCAAAAAATATATTTTCATAACGTTTATCCAGTTTATTCAAAAAGTCAGTTGATATTTCATACCTTACAATGCAAATAATTTGATTGTCATATATCCACAATAGAGAAGCCGGATCTATCTTATTTATAATTAAATATATATCTTCATAGACATTATTTAATACAACCAAATCATCGGATTCAATCAAATAAAGATAGTTTGCTTCTTTGAGATGGGGGGATAAGTCATGAAAGTCCATTTGCTCAGGCTTAGACGGTTTTAATACAGATTCTATAATCTTCATATCACGGTTTTTTACATATTTTTCAATAGAACTTCTTTTTACTGCATCAAGCAACAAAGCAGTTTTACCATAATTAATAATTGACCAATCAGATAAACTTAATTCCTTTTCTACACAAATAACTAAAAACCCGTAGAAACTCTTGTTGTCAATGATGGGAAATAATTTAAAATAATTATCTTCAAATTTGTAATCTGATATTTCCCTATTTAAAGTCTCTTTCTGTTCCATGATTTCTTTTGCAATACGCTGTAATTTAGATATACTAAAATCAGTATTAAGTTGGAAACTCTTAACATTAAATGACTTATCAATATTTAAAACTGATAATCCCAACTGTTTTCCCATAGTGGATACGATATATTGTGCATCCTTATCAAGCGCTGCTGCTCGTAACATTTTAATATTTACCTGTTCCATTTTTATGCGTACATCATTTGCATCTATCATTAATAACTCATTGTAAACTTGCATAATTTGCTGATAGGAAATTTCTTCAGGAATGACAAACATGGGAAAATTGTTGACATTAGCAAAGTTAATTACTTCCTGAGGTATTTCTTTTATAAAAACAGTGTGCACTCCAACAGCACTAATTTCTCTGTTCTTTAGCCAATTTAAATGTTCAATAATATTAGCTGATTCAAGAAAAGACTTAAATGTTGTTAAAAGAACACCATTCTCTTTTATACGCTCACTTTTAAGTGCAAATTCTTGTATATTTATATATTCTATTTGCTTGTCTATTCCATCCTTGCCAGATATAAGCTCTACGTTATGGGCTTCCAATTTATCCAATAAATGTCTAACTGTTATAATTTTGGGCACCTCAACTCTACATGAATTTTTGAAAGAGAGATCCTAATTAAATTTATTTTAATTATACCATGTTTCAAAAAAAGACATCCAAATTATCCATGGCTACTCTGAGAAAATACACCCGTGATCAATACAAATCAAAATAATAAAAAATAGCCAACAAAAAATGGTTCCGATCGTCAAAAAACGATGATCGGAACCATTTTTAAGTTGTTTTTTGACTAGTTATGTCCCAGCCCCCTTGTCATAAACATATGAAATCCTTTGTTTTACAGTAGATTACCATTGATTTTCAATTCCAAAAGTGGAGCGTTTAAATATAAATGCTGTCCATGGTTGCAAATAATCTAGTAAAAAGTGAGATTCCTCTTTTAATTGACCTACAACGTTTCGATCACCATCGTTTTCCATATCCTGCAAAGCAATTTGTAATTCTCCCTTATATTGACCAAAGTGGTTATTACAAATGATGACATCTCCTCTTTTGACAGGGACAGTATCATGCGGTGGGAAATCTCCTTCTTTATATTTCACCCTTGATGAAGTGGAACGGATCATATATGCGGATCGATCCCCTCTGTATTGATGCTCTTCTTCTAATACGATCTTCATTTCTATATCCGTTACATCTTTAGCAAGTTCCACCTCAAAAGAGGGTAGTGTTGAAAAGTAAGCCTCTGACATCTGTTGCAGTTCCCTTTTTGTCGCATAAGCGTTTCCAATGATCAAATCATCAATCATGTCCATCAAACGAAAATGCGTTGCCTGCATCTGAATGGGAAGATTTCTATGCTGCTCAAGCGTACATAATCCGGCTTGCACTGGCCAGGGACCAATATCTCCATGTTGGGAAGTTACAAATGCTGCAGTTTTGAGATTATATTTTTGAAACATTTTTGTTGTCTGTTCAAAATGTTTCTGGGAAATCCCAGAGTATTTCTGTGGGTAGAAATTATGCGATGCATATAATCTTTCTGTGTTAGGCTGATAACTCGTCACATGATCGATATAGTTAGTGCCACTGCTCATATTCACTTCAATTTTTAACCCGTGTGCATTCCTGGTCATTTTTGCCTCTTCTGCACCTGTAAAACCAAGATCCAAGCGAATCCCCGCAGCTCCTAGTTCTTTGAAAAAACGCAGATCATCATAACTAACTCCTAATTGGTCAAATAACTCCGGATTGATATCCAAGATGGTTTCCATCCCAAGTGAATTGCCATATTCTATAACGTTCTTAAATTTTTTAACGACCTCGTCCGTATCTCCCGTTATTTCGAGCAAACTCGTGAAAATTCTTGTAAATCCTAATGAACGAGCAAGATCCAAATACGATTTATCATCTTCAACATTACTTCTTGACGGATAAATCGATACACCAAGTTGTTTCATGGCTAAGTCCCCTTTACAACATATTGCTAAAACCCATTATTCCCAGCCAGCTCCTTAAACCACCAACCGCTTTTTTTGATTTTACGCTTAGCATGATTATCCAAATCGACCGACACGAGTCCGTACCGATTCTTATAGGCATTCAGCCACGACCAATTATCCATGAAGGTCCACACCTGATATCCTTTAACATTTGATCCTTCTTGAATAGCTTGATGCACCCACTTCAAATGACCTTTAAAAAAGTCAATCCGGTAATCGTCCTGAATCATTCCGTGTTCGTCCTTAAAGCGGCCTTCATCCTGTACTCCCATCCCATTTTCGGAAATAAAACATTCAATATTTCCATAATTGTCTTTTAGATTCATTAAAATATCATAAATACCCTTTTCATATATCTCCCATCCTCGATAAGGGTTCATTTTTCTTCCAGGCATCTCATAGAAATCGAAAAAATATTCCGGCATAAGCGGTGCTTCCGGATGAGGCATGTATTCTTTCGCTTTTACCCTTCGCGGTTGATAGTAGTTTACACCTAAAATATCAACCGTATTTCTTTTCAACATCTCCCTATCCGATGGTTCCGTTGACGGCAAAAGATGATAATCCTCAAGAAGCTGAACAAGTTCTGAAGAAAATTCCCCCTTTACGGAAGGATCCAGAAATGATCGATTGAAAAACAAATCAGCAATCCTGCCCGCTTTTTGATCAGAAGGATGCTCGCTTCTCGGATAAGAAGGTGTTAAATTGAGTATAATTCCTATCTTCCCATTAAGATTGCCGTCTCTAAACGCTTTAATTGCTTGAGCATTTGCAATAATAGAGTTATAACCCACTTGAATAGCCCTTTTAAAATCCACCACATTCGGATAGTGCATATCATTCAAATAACCTGCTTCTACAGGAACAATTGGTTCATTTTGGGTAAACCAGTTCCTAACTTTGTCTCCAAACAGGTCAAAACAAGTAGCTGCATAATCTTTGAATGCTTCTACAACTTCCCGACTTTCCCAGCCGCCTATTTCCTGCATTGCAAGTGGCATATCAAAGTGATATAAATTAACAAATGGTTCAATGCCAGCACTAGTCAATTCATCCAAAACGTTATGATAGAATTGTACAGCTTTTTGATTGATCTCACCGCTACCATTCGGGATAAGACGCGACCAGGAAATAGACAGGCGAAAGGAATTATGCCCAATTTCTTTCATCGTTTGTATATCTTCTTTATACCGTTCATAAAAACGGGAAGTGTTAGTGGGACCAATTTGATTATAGAATCGGTTAGACTCCTTCTGATACCAATAGTCCCAAATATTCTTGCCTTTACCATCCATATTGGCTGCACCTTCTGTCTGAGTAGCAGAAGCCGCACTCCCCCACCAAAATCCTTCTGGAAATATATACTCGATTGTCATAATTAAATATTACCTCCTTTCTTTTGAAAATAGGTCTATTCTAAAAAATATTCCGTAAAAAGACACCGAAATAATCGATGCCTAACGAAGGAACTTCTTATTTTTTTCATACAACTCGATGAATTCTTTCGCAAGATCCTTGAACGTTGTTGCGGTCATGAGATGATCCTGCGCATGAACCAGGAGCAGCGTAATTTCTGCTTTTTCACCTCGTGCTTCATTTTGTATCAATGTTGTTTGTTGGGAATGTGCTTCCAATAATTCCTTTTCAGCATGCTCCATTAACTGATTTGCTTGTTCTATTTCTTTGTTTTTGGCATGTTGGATTGCCTCCATCGCATCACTTTTAGCATTTCCACTATGCGTAATGATTCCCATGATTACCTGTTCCATTTCCATGATGATTCCTCCCGTACCTAAGCAGATTCCTTATCGTTTTGTTTTTGAAGATAGTTTCTTGCTGCCATTTTTACGAATGGCAAGTATATAACAACTGCAATGACGAAATTCACTGCCGCTAGTGCTCCACCACGCCACGAACCTGTCGATAAAAATCCGCCGATCACAGGTGGTGTTGTCCACGGTATGAATGCAATCGTTTTTGGTACGAGCCCTACGGATATGACAAAATAACTAAACACAGTTAAAATAACCGGCGCCAGGAAAAATGGCACGATCATAATTGGGTTTAAAACGATCGGAAACCCAAATAAAATTGGTTCATTAATATTAAAGAGCCCTGGTGCTACCCCTAACTTAGAAACTTGATAATAATGCTTGTGGCTCCTGCCAGCAATGAATACTGCTGTTATCAAAGCAAGTGTGGCTCCGGTACCACCTAAATACATAAATGAATCAAAAAACGGTTTGGTAACAATATACGGAATTTCTTGTCCCGCTTTAAACGCCTCTGCATTTGCATTTATAGCAGGTAAATAAACGGATTCCATAATTGGTTCCATCATATTGGATCCATGCAGACCGAAAAACCACAATAAGTGCATTAATAGGGCTATCACAACCGCTGCAAATACCGTATTGGATAAATGTGATATTGGTGCCTGAATGAGATCAAAAATCAATTCGTGCACTTCTGGAGCATTCGCCGCAAATAAAATCACTTCAAATAGTGCAAAGATGATTAGCGTTATCATAGAAGGAAAAAGTGCCGAAAAAGATTTTGAAACAGCAGGTGGCACCCCTTCTGGCATCTTAATCTGCAGGCGCTTATACCCCGATAAACGTGTAAAAATTTCTGTTGATATAAGTGCAACTGCAATGGCAACAAATAACCCATTTGCACCAAGCCAGTCCGTAGGCAGACCTGCTCCATCTGCTATTGGCCGCATCAGTATAATCAACGCTGCAACCGAAACGATACCTGAACTAATAGCGTCTTTACCATAAGAATTCGCCAAATGATAGGCAATCGTAAATGCAACTAAAACGGATATAATCTGAAATGTGCCATCCCAAAGACTACCACCTAACTTTTGCCAGTTTTCCTCTCCAAAAATGGAACTTAAAAAGTCTTGATATGCGTCAATAGGCAAATTATTAATCAATACTGCCAACGAGCCTAAGATCATAAGTGGCATAATGGTCACAAATCCATCTCGTACTGCAACAAGATGCCTTTGTGAACCAATTTTCGATGCAATGGGAATAAAATATTTTTCCATAAATTCAATAAAGCGATTCATATGATGCACACCACCTTCTAGCTTTTATTTGCCCGATAGTTCTTCCAACGCACTATCTAATACTTTCTCGCCGTTAACCATCCCATAGTCAACACTATCAATTACCTTTACCGGAACATGATAACTTTCTAGCTGTTTCTCCAGCTTAGCTTTTAAAAAACGCACTTGTGGCCCAAGCAACAAAATATCGATTTCATTGAAATGATTAATTGCTTCTGCTTCCGAAACCGCAAAAATATTCACTTCTATTCCTTTTTCATCTGCTGCTTTTTCCATTTTTGTTACTAACAAACTCGTAGACATTCCAGCTGAACAAACTAACATAATATTTTTCATCCTTCTACACTCCTTGTTTTTTTAATTTAATAATGATTGACTTTAAATTGCGGTAAGTACGCTTTGTGTGCTTCCAGCAATTCATCAAGCAGAATTTTGCTTCCTTTTTCATCTGCTACCAGTGGATTCATAAGCATGGATGTGTACGCATCACTGTAATCACCAGTAACAGCTGCCTGAATCACCAATTTTTCAAAAGCCTTCATTTGGATGATACTTCCCTTTATGGTTGATGGTAGCGGACCTGACGCGATTGGACGTGGACCGTGTTTGGAAATGATACTGTTCACTTCTATCACACAGTCATCCGGCAAATCCGGTATAGCACCATTATTGAGTGTGTTTACTGTCTGTATATCCTCTTTATTGTTATAAATGGAGTCCATCAAACTGCAAGCCACATCGCTGTAAAAAGCACTTCCTCTCTGTTCCAATTCCCTTGGCTTCACATTTAGATCCGGATTTCTATACAACTCAAACAACGACCTCTCCAACGCTTTAACTTCCTCTGCACGTGTTCCATTCTCTTTAAACGCTTGTATATCTTTTTCAAGTACCTCTCGTGTTTGGAAGTAATATTGGTGATAGGGATTAGGTAAAAGATTCATTGCCTTAATAAATGTCTTTGACCAACCAAGGTTAACAATATTAGCGGGTGAGTAGTCCAGCTCTTCGTCAGCCAATTTGTCCAGTACTTCCTGTGTCCGGTCCATACCATCAGCGTAAATTTTTTTTCCAAATACAAAATGGTTCAATCCTACAAATTCGATTTTTATCGTTTCCGCTGATACCTCTAGAATTTCTGCCACGGAATGACGCATATTGAATGGAATATTGCAAACACCAATCACTTTTTTGTGAGATGAGTGCCTTAAAACTGCTTCGGTAACCATTCCAGCTGGATTTGTGAAATTAATAATCCATGCATTTGGACAAATGTTATGAACATCCTCAGCAAGGTCAAGTAATACCGGGATTGTCCGAAATGCTTTAAAGATTCCACCAGCGCCATTTGTCTCTTGACCGATATACCCATGGCTAAGTGGAATGCGCTCATCTTTCGCACGGGCATCCAAACCACCAACACGAATTTGTGTGGAAACAAAGTCTGCACCCTCCAATGCCTCTTTACGGTCAAGCGTACATGTAA
Source organism: Lentibacillus sp. L22 (assembly GCF_040812445.1). Taxonomy (NCBI): domain Bacteria; kingdom Bacillati; phylum Bacillota; class Bacilli; order Caryophanales; family Bacillaceae; genus Lentibacillus; species Lentibacillus sp. L22. The sequence continues at coordinate 18,526 of NZ_JBFNXI010000028.1, forward strand.
GATTAATAGACTTATCGGCTTTTTTAATCATCCTGTCAGCTAATTCTCCGATGATTTTCAACTTTTTTTGGCCGGACTCCACGTCGACGAGTGCTATGTCAGTCACAGGAAAGGAATCATAGCGTTTTAAAATACCTTCAATAATTTCGGGTGTATAACTTGACCCTCCTCCGATAATAGTTACTTTTAATGGCATGTCCTTACATCTCCCTTTATATAATGAATCTATCTTCCAAATGCTCCTGCTTTCCTGATGTTTGTTATTTCCGTAAATTCAGGTAATCAATTTTCTTCCTACATCCACATTTTAAAATAATACCGTTTACATTTGTAGAGATTGTTTTTCCGTTGCCAATGGAAAAACAATAAAAGACAAAAAAAGATGCAGATTTACTTCGCATCTTCCTACGCTTTAGTTAATAAGGATTTAAATTCGGCATATGTTTCACACTGAAGTAGTCTTTGTAGCAAAGCCCGACTATCCAATAATTTTTTCAAGACATCGTACATTGGTTTCAAACTATCTTTCTGATACCTATTGATATTCAGCAAATTGATCAATTGAACAGGCTTTTCCCCCCATTGGATAGGATGCTTTAACGTAACAATAGACCAGAAAGTTTCATCTGTTTGCGATTCCAATGGGTGTGGAATCGCAACCAAATTTCCAAAACTGGTAGGTGAAAACTGCTCTCGTTCCAACACCGAGTCAATAAAATCCGCATTTACCATTCCAGCCTCAAATAGTTTATTGCCGATAAATTGAATCACTTCTTCCTTTGTAGAAAAATCCATTCTTAAATACGTAAATTGTTCTCGCATGTATTTCTCCATTACTTCAACATCGTTATAGATCAGTCTATTAATGTTAGCCACATCTTGATTACCAAACAAAGCACTTACCTGAATGACCGGAACGGATAACTTTTCCGGAATTGGGACAGTGCTAATGATAAAATCCAAATTACCCAGTGGTTGTTTACGCAAATTATAATACTCTGTCGTTCCCATAATATATAAATGGTCGCTAAATTGATCCTTTAACTTATATAAAAGTAATTGCGCGGTTCCCAGTCCAGAAGCACAAACAATTAAACAGCGTTTTTTGTTTGTCGCATTCTTTTTTTGTCGTTCTAATGTTAACTGGATATGCAATGCCATATATCCAATTTCATTTTCGTTAATGGAAATATTCATTTTTTCATTGATGACCTCCGCACCTGTAAGAGCAACCTCGAAAGAAAACGGGTATTTTGTTTTAATTTCCTGAAGCATTGGATTTCTGAGATTCATGTTATACCGATACCGATTAATAGCGGGCTGTAAATGTAAACTAAGGGTTAACAACAATTTCTGATCTTTGGAAAGGTTTAATGCATATGTTTCATCTATTTGCGAAAGGATATTACTCGTTAATTGTTGAACTTCCTCATTTAGAACGGATTGTGCTTCTTCCATTTCCTGTTCAGGATGTGTCATTTTTGTTCCTTGTAAGTGAATAGCTAAGTAGGCAACTTCATTAACTGGAAAAGATATCTTTAGTTTTTGTTCTATTTCCTGGACAATTTCCCTTGCAATCGTATATTCTTTTTTACCCGTGATCTTGTTGAGCTCCTCTTGATACATTTTAACTACGTACCTTTCATGTATCCGCTTACAGGAAATAACGATATGCGTAATTAAATTATGCAGACTAATATCAGTGATGGTTGTCTTATATTTTTTCAGTTTGGAAAGAATACTATTTCGAATCCATTCTATTTCATCTTTGGGTAGTATCTCCAGCCAATCTGAAGCTTGGTCCGTTATATTTATATTTTGCATTTGATTGAATACATATTCGGAGATGCAAAATCGTATTTGCATTTCATCTCCGAGCACTTTAACCCCATAATTTGGTTTATGATCAAGAGACAGACTATAACGTTCCAGAATTTTAAGTACACTTTTCAAATCGCTTTGTAAAGTGGATCGACTAATAAATAGTTCATCAGCAAGTACGTCCATTTTTATATAAGATGATTGCAATAAAAGTTTCTTTACCAAAAATTGTACGCGATCATCAGGCTCAGTCGGGACAATCTGATTGTTTACATCTGTTATTTTTTGTAAAAAGCGTTTGAATCCTTCTTTATCAATGACATTGATTCGATAGCCTTTTCCTCGATAGGATTCGACACGAGCAATATTTTCATTTAATTGTTCATTTAATTCTTTGATATCATTACGTATCGTTTTTGAACTAACCTGTAAAGCAACAGCCAGCTCTGAGCTTGTTTGCAGATCTGTTGATGTCAATAGCTGTTGAATAATTTGTTGCATCCGGGTATTCATACGCATTAAGTCCCTTTCTATGCAAATAGTCCTGGATTCAGTATAAAATAGTTGAAATGGAAACACAACTTTCGTTAACAATGAGGTTTGCGTCACGTTTTTCTTGTGAAATCGGTGGAGGTAAAAAACAGAGAGGCAATTGCCTCTCTGTTTTTTTCAACTTCCCCGGCCTAAAGATGAAAACTGAAATTTATTTTTACTGCATAAATTACCCTTGACATGATGTTATCCTCACTATTGGAAGGGACATTTCCGATCTCATTTATTAAGATCAAAACCGGCATAATTGGAACATCGCCTTTGCGATCCCAAAGTTTTTGCTGAAACGATCTGATTATTATACTTAAAATCAAAATGGCAATGAACACGTAACGGTTCATTGCCATAAATTTCTCATTGCAGGTTTGACGCACCGCCATCAATGACAAATTCTGTGCCTGTTGAAAATGATGAATCATCGGAGGCTAGAAATAAAACAGTCTTGGCTACTTCTGTTGGCTTTCCCATTCGGCCTAATGGATAGCTGGCATCCAATTCTTCTTCCGACTTATTCATTACATCTGAGGCATAATCCGCCATACCAGTCGTAATATACCCTGGATGAATGGAGTTCACCCTTATTCCGTTAGAGGCGTATTCTGCGGCTGCATCCTTGGTCATCACGCGCACCGCACCTTTACTTGCACCATAAAGCAAATGACCAGATGCTCCTGTTAAACCAGCCATGGACGATGCATTTATAACCGATCCAGCTTTATTTTTCTCCATTTCCGGAAGCACATGTTTCAATCCCAAGAAGACACCCGTTACATTAATGCTCTATAAAAAAATAACCACCCTATATGGCCTTGACAAGATTTAGGGCATGTACTAGCATGGACAGCCTTTTATATAGCATGATCTTCTAATTATATACTCCATTTTAAGCCTTTTTAAATAGCTTTGACCAAAAAGTAGAATAAAAGTAAATGAGTTAGGGGCCTTCCTGTCATTTTTGTTCCATTTAAAAACCAATTGAAAATAACCTACTTCCAACATGGACAACTTAAATCAATGACAACACCCTGCCAATCCAACCGTTATACACTAAAATCACCTTTACTGCCCTCTAAAACTACTTAGTTGTATTAAGTCTCTTCTATAAACATAATAAAACTATTCCCTTTCACGTTTCAAACTGTGGCAAATATTCCTTATGAGCCTCAAGCATTTCATCCAGGATTTGCTTTGCTACTTCATCCGATGGGACAAGTGGATTGATTGTCATCGCCAACAGAGCTTTACTGTATGATCCTGAAATCGCAGCCTCTGATGTAATCCGTTCAAAGGATTTAATAGATTGCACAAGCCCTCTTACTGCAACCGGTAAGTCGCCGACTGTAAGCGGAATAGGCCCATCTTTCGTAATAACACAATTGATCTCTACAGCGGATTCATTCGGTAGACTTTCAATTGCCCCATTATTTTTGGTATTTACTGTCTGAATATCGTGTTTATCGTTATGGATAGAATGGATTAGACTACATGCTGCATCACTATAGTATGCGCCACCTCTTTTTTCCAATTGTGGCGGTTTACGATCCAAATCCGGGTCTTTGTATAGCTTAAACAAATCCTTTTCTAATTGTTTAACCATTTCTGCACGAGTGCCTTCTTTTAATGCTGCCTGTTGTTCTTCCTCAAGTATTTCTTTCGTCTTATAATAATAACGGTGGTATGGACACGGCATGACGCCAAGTTCCTTAATAAAGTCTTGTTGCCATCCAAAATCCGAGATATTATTCATCCTGATTCCGGAAGATTCATCGCCTCCCATTGCAGAAAGAACGTTACCCGTAACTTCTTCACCGTCTAAATAAATATGAAGGCCATATACCATGTGATTCAATCCGGCGAAATTGATGTGAATGCGATCAGCATCGACTTCCAACATCTTGGCAACCAAGATTCGCATTGTTATCGGAAGGTTGCAAAGTCCGACCACCTTTTTGATACTACTGTGACGCAAAACCGCCTCCGTAACCATACCTGTGGGGTTGGAGAAGTTAATAAGCCAAGCATCAGGACACAATTCTTCCATTTCTTTACAAATATCCAAAATCACAGGTATGGTTCGGAGTCCCTTAAACAGTCCACCCGGTCCATTTGTTTCCTGTCCAATCACACCATATTTTAACGGAATACGTTCATCCTTGGCTCTCGCGTCCAATAGACCAACCCGTATTTGTGTTGTAACAAAATCAGCGTTTTTAAGCGCTTCTCTACGACTCATTGTCAAATGGATGTCGATTGGTACACCTGCTTTTTCAACCATGCGTTTTGCCAGATTACCTACAATATTTAATTTTTCCCGTCCCTCAGGAATATCAACCAGCCACAACTCACGAATGGGAAGTTCATCATATCGGTTAATAAAACCTTCGACTAATTCTGGAGTATAACTGGAACCTCCGCCAATCGTTACCACTTTTAACCCTTTCATGATGGTTTCACCTCACCTGTTAGATCCAGCTTTTCATATAGATCGACAAATTCAATTGCCAGATCTTTAACAGCTACCGCATTCATAAAGTGATCCTGCGCATGAACGAGGAGTAACGTTACATCCGTCTTTTCCCCCCTGGACTCTTTTTGAATGAATTCAGTTTGTGTTTCATGTGCATCTAAAATCTCTTTTTTCGCATCTTCCAGCCTCTGTTTAGCACCATCTATATCGTTGTTTTTAGCTAATGAAATAGCCTCCATAGCTAGGCTTCTAGCATTTCCAGCATGTAAAATGATTTGAAATACTACTTCTTCACTCATCTATTCATCCCTTTCTAAGTTAATCATTTGGAAAAACCTTTTGCCCATCTCACTGTCCATTTTTTAAATGTGATTAGACATCCTCTGAAATTGCCTTTTTCTCTTCATCTGATTCCTCAGCCTTTTCATCTTTTTGTAGCTTTTTATCATATAAACGGAAAAATGGATAATAAATGAGCAAGGATACAACCAGATTAAATAACATAAGCACACCGCCACGCCAATCTCCTGTTGTCAATATCCCGGAAAATGGAGGAGGTGTTGTCCACGGAACAATAACAAAAGGCTTCCCGACAAGGCCAATTGACATGGACGTGTAGGTTATGATGGTAACGACCAATGGCACAAGGAGAAAAGGAATGAACAATAGCGGGTTTAATACAACGGGCGCTCCAAACATGATTGGTTCACTAATATTAAAAAAACTGGACCACACAGACATTTTACCCAGGTTTTTAAGGTGTTTTGATCTTGCCCGCCACACAAATAATATGGCCAGCGCAAACGCCATCCCCGTTCCGCCTACTGCAAACCATATAGCCATAAGGGGTTGACCAACGACATGAGGAAGTTCCTCTCCAGCCTGTTTAGCGGCAACGTTAGCTTCGGTAAGGCTATACCATATGGGAGCTAATACACTTGCAACAATAGACTCGCCATGAAGTCCTAAAGCCCACAACAGAGAAATAAGAAATACAGCAATCAGCGCACCCCAAAGACTTCCTCCGATTAACTCCAGCGGTGCCTTCAATACAGTGCCAATTACATCGTGTAGGGACAAACCGAAAGAAGCATCAAGTATAACATCGACGCCCCAGACAATAAGAATAATGAAAAAGCCAGGTAAAAGTGCTGTAAAGGCTCTCCAAACAGAAGGCGGAACCGTACTGGGCATTTTAATCACAATATGTTTGGACTCAAAAAATCGATATACTTCAACGGTAAAAATAGCTAAAACAATAGCAATAAACAATCCTTCTGCTCCCATTAAATCCAATGGAAGATTGCCTTCATCCGTAAGAGGGGTAGCCACCATAAAGGCCGCCAATCCAAGAACACCCGCAGATAATCCATCCATGTCATAACTTTTAGCAAGGCTATAGGATATGCCAAAAACAGCAACCAATCCCAGCATGCCAAATGTTGCATTTACCGGAATGTTCAGTGTTTCCGCGTAAGGCTCCATAAATTCTGCCCAAGATTCAATGGGAGGTGATGATATAATCAAAAAGACACTTCCAATAATAAGCAAAGGCATCGCTGAAATAATTCCATCACGAACCGCCTTCAAGTGACGCTGTTCAGATATCTTTCCTGCTACAGGCATAAAATAGCGTTCCATCAATTGATTAAACTCATTCATGAAAAATCACTCCTTTCACAGTTTTCCTGCCTAACGTCTTTAAAGCTTTATACAGGGGAAAAGATTCAAGACCTTTTCTTCCTCAAATCCAAAGCTTGTTTTAAAACTTTTTCACCATTTATAGAACCATATGCCGCCATATCAATGACATTAAGTGACACATTCGCTGCATCGGCTTTAGATATAAATTCACCTTTCTTATAACGAATTTGGGGTCCCAGCAAAATGACATCTGCTGTTTTCAATTGCCGGTCAAATGCATCAACAGCATGTGCCTCTATCTCCACAGCTGATTCTAGCCTTTCAGACGCTTCTCTCATCTTTTGAACTAATAAACTGGTGCTCATTCCTTGAGCGCATAGAAGTACAATACGCATAAAAATCCTCCCTTTTATAATTTTAGTTCATACCAGAGTTATATTATCGATAACGTTTCAATATTACCGGATGTAAAAGTAAATATAGATTTGCGAATCAACTTCTAGTGTGCCCTGAACGCATACAGCAAATCAAAAGTAAAAATGAAAACGAACATTGAAGAAAAATATAAGGAATTACTATGCAAACATGGAAAAGTAAACCGTAAAACTGGTGAATCAAAAAAAGCTGGTATCTATAATGACCGAATGAAAAACGCATGGAGATGATGAAAAAAGGAATTGCCCGTCTCATCGTTTGAGATAGGCAATTCCTTTTTCATCGAGTAATCGTAGCTGTCGCTGTAGCAGCTACCGGTAAACGTCGGATTAATTAATAGGTAGACTGGCAATTGTCTTTTCAATGTTTCACAGCACTCCTCTACTTACTTCCATTGCGCGAGTATTGCATCTGCTTTTTGCTGAAGTTTAACCTGTGCTTTATCTGATATAAGATTATTCTCTTTTTGGGCGTCAATTAACTTTTTAAAACCTTTCATATGTTTGATAACTTTATCAACTGCTTCCTTTTTCTCATACTGGCCAACAGCTTTTACGTGTAACTTCAGATCATGAGCTGCCCCATCATCCATAATGTCGCCACTTTCCTCTAGCTCCGTTACTGTGGCCAGGATATCCTCCGAACTAATCGGATCTTCCGGGTACGGTGGATATAATAAATACGGATTCCGTACATCTTTAACCCAAGTATTTAATTCATCTCCCCAGGATGCCATAATATCGTCAACCGGTTCGCCATTTCTTAACATATCCGCTGCTTCAGGATCACCAATAAGCTCAGCATAATTATCACTCATTTCGAATTTTTCCGGGTCCTGATTTCTCATCACATCTATTAAATGAAGACCCAATTCAACTTGGTCTATTTTTAAAGGGTCATCAATATGGATTTGAACGCCTCCAACCAATTCTCCCTCATACTCTCCAGATGTTGGCGTAAAATTGGCAGGTCTGAATTTCACCCCTGGAAGTTCGAGATTGTTCATATCCTCCGCTAAATCTTCTGCATCAATCCAAGGCGCGCCAACTAACTCAAACGGCCTTGTTGTACCCAGTCCTTCTGATAGGTTCGTATCGTCCAATAGCTCTGTCCCAGAATACAAATGAGCAGAATCTTCTGTTGGTATATTCGGTGACGTCATGACCCAAGGAAGGCCTGTATCTTCAAAAGACATCGTTCGTTCCCAATCTTCCATTTCAGCCACTTTCACATCAGTATCTAAACCGTATTCCGTATTCCACATCGTTGCCAGTTCACCCACTGTCATCCCGTGTCTGATAGGCAAAAGAAACCTTCCCATAAAACTGACAGCGTCTTCGAAACGAACTGGTCCCTCAACTTTGGTACCTCCATTAGGATTCGGCCTATCCAAAACAATTAATTCCTTATCCTGCCCAGCTGCTGCTTCCATCGCAAACCCAAGTGTATAAATATACGTGTAGACATTCGAATCGATATCCTGAATGTCATAAAGCAGGACATCAACGTCTTCAAGCATCTCTTCGGTCGGCTTCCAAGTTTCCCCATAAAGACTATAAACCGGGAGCCCTGTTTTTTCGTCGATATAGGAATCTACATGTTCCCCTGCTTCACGATCTCCCCGTATACCATGCTCCGGTCCATATAAAGCAGTTAAATTTACATCAGGGTGGTTATACAATACATCGATACTGCTTTCTAAATCACTTGTAACCCCAGTCGGATTTGTAATGAGTCCAACACGCTTACCTTCGATCCAATCTAAATGATCATCTAAAAGAACTTCAATTCCTGGCTTCACGTTTTCAGCATTTGCTTCATCTCCATCATCTTGCGGTTCTTCTGCTGACACGATAATGATCCCGATAAACACGCCCATTAATACGATCAACAATAATGTTACCTTCCGCATTCGCTTATACTTCATGACACTTTTCCCCCTTCCATATAATAGGAACAAATCATGTAAAACAGCTCAAAAAACTTCCAGAATACTGTTGGCGTACGTTGCAATATCCCGGAAGTTGTTACTCTTTTGTAAACTATTAAATTTTTTCTCCATCATCCTGTTTTGACGTAAAGGTCCTAAGAGTGATGGGCAGACTAAACGATACTATTTCCCTGCAATATTAGAACCAAATCCAGGCCATCATTCGCACCTCCCATTTTGATATAAAATTGCTCTCACCCCCGAACCTTATTGATCCTGCCAAACATTACAACCATATACATTATATTGAACTTTTGATAAATTAAATAGTACCTTAAGTAACAATTATATTAGAAATAAACAAAAAATTAGGTAAAAGGTCTTTAGCAGAATAAGAACAAGGGAGTTCAGGTGCACCGGAAGAATTTGGTTCAAATACGTCCTCTATTTATCTATACGAAGAGTAGAGGCGACAACCAAACATTGATTGTCGCCTTCTCGGTATGATGAATACTAAGATCCCTTTTTCTTTGAAAACAAAGGTAATAATAAAGCTACCAAAGCAATTAATAAAGTAATCGCCGAAATTGGAGATGTGATAAAGGTTAGATAATCTCCATTAGTTATTAACAATTGTCTTCTAAGTGATTCTTCCATCATTGGTCCTAAAACTAACCCAAGTATTAAAGCTGCAACTGAGAAATTATATTTTTTCATAAAGTAACCGACAACACCAAACAACAACATAATCCATATATTCATGGTGTTATTATCAACAGCAAATGCGCCCAGCAACGAAAGCATGATTATAAAGGTTGCCAAAATTCCATATGACAGTCTTAAAAGCGAACTAAAAGCTTTTACACCAAACCGGCCAGTAACAAGTGTTAAAGCACTGGCCGTTAACATTGCAAAGCATACTGCATATAAAAGTGTTGGCTGATCCGATAATAATTGAGGACCAGGTTGCAGCCCTTGTAATACTAAAGCTGCTAAGATAATTGCTGTTGTTGGACTTCCGGGTATCCCCAGGATAAGCGTTGGGATCATTGAACCACCGGCCGCTGCATTATTTGAAGTTTCTGGAGCGACTACTCCTTCTTCGGCACCTTTTCCAAATTGATCTGCATTCTTACTAGCCTTCGAGGCAACACCATAGCTAACAAACGAAGCAATAGATCCACCTGTACCGGGCAATAGCCCTAACACTGAACCAATAGCCGCAGATCGTAATACTGCCCATTTATGAACAAGGAATTCTTTTAATTTAAATGTACCAAGGTTAGATGCTTTTGACATTTCAAATTCATTATTATCACCTGAGGTTATCTGAGAAAAGACTTCACCTAAAGCAAAGGCACCAATCATAATCGGAATGTAATCAATACCATTCATTAACTCAATACTATCGAAAGTAAAGCGTTCAGTGGCACTGATAGGATCAACACCAATGGTTGCTATAAATAGACCAATTAATCCCGAAGCTAATGCTTTTACTTAACACCAAATAGAACCGTAAGAACAATTGGCGTGAAGATGGTTAATAAAATTAACGCCAATTTTCTTTTTTCTCCTAATACTAGTAGAACAGTGGGTGTCAAAAGGAAGATAGAAAGAAGGAAGCCTATCTTATCCAGGACTAGTGTAAATAATGCAATTAAGATTACTAAACTCACAACCATAAATATTGATTGGGTTTGATGTACCGCCAGTATTTCCTTCTCCATTTTTCACATATTCTCTAATTGTATTTATAAGAGAAATCAGAAGCAATATTACTAGTAAAACAAGAATAAATTTAGGGAAACCAGCTGCCCCCAAAGGATCCACTTCTCTTAGATCCTCGATGTCAAAGGACATCTTCAAGAAAGCGGAAAATACGGCCAATAATATAAAATTAAAAACTATTCCCCCCATAAATTCCCTCTCTCACTATATATTTTTTACTTTATGCCTAGTTCTTTACTGATTTCATCAAACTCTTGGTATTCCTCTTCCATTTTTTCTTTGAATTCCTTGGGGCCTAAATATTCTTCACCGATGTTAACATAGTTTTCTTCTGCAAATTGTTTATATTCTTCGGTTTCGGATGCACCCTTCATTTGCTTAGTAAGGTATTCTTTTACTTCTCCTGGCGCATCTTTCTTTATAACGAAGCCTCTCCATGAGCCTACTGTCATATCAACCCCTTTTTCAACAGTAGTTGGTACATCTTTTAGTTCCTCTACTTCATCTATTTTTTCATCATGAAAAACTACAATAGGACGTACTTTCCCACTTTTAATGTAATTAACAACGTTTACAACTTTATCTACATAAATATCTACTTCCTCTCCTAATGCAGCAGCCTTAACGGAAGCCCCTGATGGATAAGGAATGAATTTAGTTTTAATGCCTGCCTCTTGAGCAAATGAATTAACAGTCAAATCATCAAGACCGGCTGGGCTAACACCAGCAAAAGTTAAACCCGTTTCTTTTCCCTTTTTAATTAAATATTTAAATTCTTACACTAAGGTAATTTTGCTCCACAAACAGCCCTTTAATGACAATACAAAAAAGTCTGTGGTTACTTTTTGGCCTATATATTTAATATTTTTAGCTCTTATTTTTCTCTGGATTATTCGCCTTCAATGAAATCTACCGGCTTGTACATCTTATAATTTGTTTTTGCCTCGCTTTCAAGTAGAATCGCAGCACTAATGTTTTAAACATTGCCTGAAGAGGAAACCTATCACCAAGACAGGAAAACGAAAGGATGAGAAATATGTTGGATGTGAAAGGACAGGAACAGGGCGCGATATTGGAGATCACCACGCAGGGTACCGCCACCCAGGAGGATTTACAGAAATTTAAAGAAGCGCTGCATACGAAAACACTGCAGGAGGAACCGGTCAACATCTTGTTTATTTTCAAAAATATAGAAGGTATCACCCCCAAAGGATTAATGGAAGATGTGAAGACTTTTCCATATATGAAAAGCATCAAAAAAGGCGCCATCGTAGCGGATGACACGTTTACCAAAACAGATGCAACCATTGCAAATCTCATTCCTGGAGTAGAAGTCGCCCAGTATTCGCTTGACGAACTGGAAACAGCAAGAAAATGGTTGGCCGAATAGACTCTTGAATGGAACAAACGACTAAAAAATCTGCTTATCTTTCGAGGCCATTAAAATGTAACTATCATATTCATCGATCGTGTGCTCTTGAAATTCGATCGAACTGGACGCAATTTCGAGCGTGTAAGCGAAATTCAACTGAATGTTTCTTTGATTGGACAATTTACTGTGAGCCCCAACTAATCTAGTCTGTTTTTGTTTCAATAAACGTTAAAAAATCGCCACCTGTAAATCCTCAGATGGCGATTTCATCTATAAATTTTATTTTTTTGATCCACAAACCGATTCTGATTAAAGTGATACCCCTTTAAGTTGTATACCTTTATTTCAGCCGATGTCAGCAAATCTGCCTCTCAACAATAAAATGAGCCTGATTCACTCCATATTAATAAAACCTCTAGGGTAATCGATCTTGCCCCGAATGCGGGAAATGGACGTATTTTTCCCGTCCAACCATTCTTGAAAGTTAAAAATCACCGGTGGACGGTCGGGACCGATGGCATACCATGCTTTCATCTCCTTTGGAAAGTAAGCGGTAGTATGCAGTGTTCCGGCTGCGGCGTCATATTTATAGGAAAAAATGTCATATTCGGGTCGATTCATGACCTGGAATGCCTGATAAGGATTGGCTGTATGCTGCTGTTCGCTCTGGATGGTTTTTTCCCGATGACGTGACTCATCCTGGCGATAACGGTTCTCTTCATCAAGAAGGTGAAAATGATTCGTGCATACATTGGATCGGCGTACTGCTATCTTCCTTGGGGATGCTTCAACAACATACGACTCACCGGACGGATCCAGCAAGATATAGCTGAACGAATGCCGGTGCGGAATGTCCCGGAGGAGTTTCACCGCTTCGTCAACGTTCCCGCATGTCTCCAGGATCAACCGCCCAATCATATTACATAAAAATCCATCGGCAGACTGTTTTCGGTGAGTGAAATTATACGCCATTACTAGTCCTTTTTCATTCATGCCGTCGATTCGTCCGGTAATCTGCATCGATGGGCCAGTAGTAGCATAGCCTCCGTCCGTTGGCTGATAAAAAAGATAGCGTCCTTCATAAGAACGGGGGTGGCTATCATAGTTGCGGACCATGTAGTCCCGATCGGCATATACGGAACAGCCACTCCGCTCATATTCCAGATAATATCCACTAAATAGCCGAATAGCATCGTTCATTTCTAGTTCCAGTGCATCGGCTAAACCGCGAATTTCATCTAATATCCCCGGTGCAATGGATCTGATTGCTTGAGTAAAGGCTTCCGGATCAATAATGAAATGCCTCTCTTTAAGCGGGCCCCACTGCTTTTTCCGATTGGGTAATATCGGGGAAGATAAAAGTTTTTTCCCTTGAAAATAGCCGAAGTCTGCATGCGTTCCTCGAAATTGAATCACGTCGCTGTATACATCCGTCATTGTTCTTGTACCTCTTTCATCGTCATTACTATTAGTGTAAGGCACTTGTATATTGAGGAAAACCGTTTTGCTCAGTCTGGAAAAGTTGTTTTGAATCTTGATTATTCAAATAACAATAATAATGATGGGCACGATCGGCTTGCACGCACATCTATCTAAAGACAGCTATTTTGCTTGAGCAATTATCTTCCTATCTGTTTCTCTAAGCAGTTACATGCTATCGGGTTTTAATTGATACAAATCTAGCTAGAGCCATGGCCAAAAAAACAAGAAAGATGGCATATATTCCGCCATCTTTTTATTAATTTTCTCTTCATAATCATTGACTTCGCTCGCATCATGGAATCGACTGAATTGCCATGGATTCAATCGATAACCCTTCTTTATATTTTTTAATAAAATCTTCATATCCAGCTACTCCTTCAGGCTCTGGACTTAAGGTCGAACTTTCAGGATTAGCAAAAACCTTTTCATCCAAAAAGTCTTCTAAGCTTATACGATCATTTCCATATATGGCATAAGCAGCTAGTACCGCCATGCCCCAGGCACCACCTTCACTCGCTGTGTTCATAACAGTGATGGGCATGTTTAATGCATTGGCCAGAATCTGCTGGGCAATGACTGGTGTTTTAAATAAGCCACCTTGCGCGATTAAAACGTCTATTTTGTTTCCTTCTTCATTTTTCAAAATATCCATGCCAATTTTAAGCGGAGCAAAGGCAGCATATAATTGGGTTTGAACAAAGTTTGCCAGTGTAAATGAGCTACCAGGCGCTCTAACAAAAAGCGGACGTCCTTCAGGCATCTTGGTTATATTTTCACCTGACAAGTAGCTGTAATTGATTAATCCACCCGCATTGGGATCAGCTTTCGTAGTCGTTAAGAATAGCGTTTCAAATAATCGATCGGAATCCAAATCAATACCGAGGCGCTCTGCAAATTCTTTAAATATTGCTGCCCATGCATTAATATCAGACGAACAATTGTTAATATGGACCATTGCTACTGGTTCATTATTTGGCGTCGAAACGATATCAATATCTCGATAAACTTTTTTCAACGGTTTGTCAAGCACAACCATGGAAAATGCGGAAGTTCCTACTGATATATTTCCAGTTTGTTGACGAACGCTGTTGGTACTAACCATACCAGTACCAGCGTCACCCTCGGGAGGAGCCATGACACTACCTTCCTGGAGATTGCCATTCACATCTAGCAATTTAGCGCCTGCCGCGGTCAATGTTCCGGCATGATCACCGGCTTGTAACACGGCAGGCAAGATATCCCGAATACTCCACTGATATGGCGTAACGTTTTTAAGATGATCAAAGGTATCCAAAAAGGCTGCAGAATATGTGCCAGTGGCTTCATCAATTGGGAAAACCCCGGAAGCATCGCCAATTCCCAAAAACATTTCTCCGGATAATTTCCAGTGTACATAGCCAGCTAAAGTCGTCATAAAATGAATGTCATTTACATGTGATTCATTATTTAAAATAGCCTGATACAAGTGTGCAATACTCCACCGCTCGGGAATATTAAACTGAAATAGTTCTGTTAATTCATTGGCGGCTTGTTCTGTCATGTTATTCCGCCACGTTCTAAAAGGGGTCAATAACGTGCCATCACTTGAGAAAACCAAATATCCGTGCATCATAGCGCTTACACCTATTGCACTGATTTGCGTTAACGTGGTGTGATACTTGCTTTGCACATCCGCTGCAACTTGTCTATAGCTTTGTTGAATCCCATTCCATACGTCATCTAATGCGTAAGTCCAAATGCCATCTTCAAATTTATTCTCCCAGCCATAGCTTCCAGTAGCAATGGTATGAAAATCATCCGTTACCAATACTGCTTTGATACGTGTGGACCCCAATTCGATCCCCAACGAGACATGACCCTGTTGAATTGCCTTGGATATTTCCCTTATGTTCATGTCATTTACCTCCAAACTCTTATAATCTACCAATACTTTCCCTCAGGCATTCATTTCCTTACTCATTTTTTTAGCCCCTTTTAATTCGCCAATTTTTTCAATTTCCTCTAAAGTACGTCCAAGTGGTTCCGGAACCCTCGTACGAATAAATAATACACCAAGCAAACAAATAACACCAAAGATTGCGAAAACAGCTTCTTGAGGCATGGAGGCAGTCATGATTGGAAATAGCAATCCAACCAGGAAAGAACCTAACCAGTTAAAGGATGAGGCTACTCCTGACGCAAGCCCGCGAATCAACAATGGAAAGATTTCTCCTACAATGACCCAGGTTAACGGAGCCCATGTGAAAGAATAAAATGCTACATAGATACTTAAAAATACAACGATCATCATTGGATTAGCATTTGGTATAACGACATTCAAAATTGCTGGAAAGATAAAGGACAGTCCCATAATCGTTCCACCCATTGTTAATAACGTACGACGTTTAAATTTATCAGCAATAAGCAGAAATAACAATGAACCTAAAACGAGAATAATTCCTTGAATAATTGGCCACATCAATTCCGAACTGGCTGCAGACCCCGTTGCATCCTCAACAATCAAAGGAATATAATAAAAGATTGCATTAGCACCTTGAAATTGTTGAAAAGCAGCAACTCCTACTCCGGCAATGACTAAATAACGATATTTACTATTAAGTAATGTACGCAATGATGTTTTTTGATTTGCTTGCTTCTCCTTCTTTGCAGTTTCTTGAATTTCTTTTATTTCAGAATTAATTTCTTGCTCGGAACGAATGTAACTTAAAACTTTACGCGCTTCATCCAGTTTATCATTTTTGACGAGAAAACGTGGGGATTCAGGTAATCTTAGCACTCCAAAGAATAAAATTAAAGCAGGTACAGCCGCCATGCCAAGCATTAAGCGCCATCCCAGTGTTTCTGGTAAACCTTGAAATAAATAATCAACAATGTATGAAAGTAACATTCCGGAAACGATCATTGTTTGATTGATACCGGACAACCTTCCGCGTAAACGTGCGGGCGCCATTTCTGACATATAGGCAGGTACCAATGCGGAGGCAGCACCAACGGCTAATCCCAATATAATTCGGGAAACAATCAAAAAAACTCTTCCATTATGAGGGGCTATTCCCGACAAAACAGAACCAATAACAAAAATGACAGCAGCTATTAAGATCATCTTGCGCCGTCCTAAACGGTCCGAAAAATGACCTGCTAAAGCGCCTCCAAAAATGGCCCCAAGCATAACTGATGAGGTGATCCAGCCAATAATACTTCCACTCTGCAAATCCCAATTTTCCTTTAGAAAAGGCAAAGCCCCTGTCATCACACCAATATCATATCCAAAAAGAATTCCACCAAAAGCCCCGAAAAAATAAATGAACCCATTCGAGATTTTCTTTTCCCCAACCATTATTATCCCTCCAAAGTTTTAAGATTATTTCTCAAAGTATTTATACTAAGATAGTAAAGGCTTTCAAAATGGATATTATCACCATTGTACTTATAAATCAACATAAAAAATATTTGTATGTATAATTTAAATAAGCAACTAAGTTTAGTTTACTAATAAGTACATTATAGTTGCACTAAAAATAGCAATCACCGTCCATATTAATGTTGTTTGACTTATACGGATAAATAATATACCATTCTGTGTAAGCGGTTAACAAAAGGGCGAGGCATAAGAGTAGTTTAAAAAAATTCTAATAGAGTGCCCTGTTTACCCCAAGAAAAACACAAATTCTGGGAGGTTATCATCATGTTGCAAACGAACGACTATGAATTTTGGTTTGTTGTAGGAAGTCAATATCTCTATGGCGAAGAAGCATTAAACACTGTAAAAGAAGATACGATGCAAATCATCGATGAATTAAATAAAAATGGAAATCTGGCCTATCCGATTGTTTTTAAAACCGTGGCAACAACAGCAGACAGCATCACAAAAGTTATGAAGGAAGTCAATTTCAATGATCATGTTGCCGGTGTCATTACGTGGATGCACACCTTCTCTCCTGCTAAAAATTGGATCAGAGGGACAAAAATATTACAAAAACCATTACTCCATTTTGCCACCCAATTTTCCAACACCATTCCATGGCAGACCATTGATATGGACTATATGAATTTACACCAAAGTGCCCATGGGGATCGCGAATACGGATTTATCAATGCACGTTTGCATAAGAATAACAAGATCGTTGTCGGGCACTGGAAAGACCAGCGTGTTCAAACACAAATCAGTCAATGGATGGATGTAGCTGCTGCATACAATGAAAGTTTCCATATTAAAGTAGCAAGATTTGGCGACAACATGCGCCATGTAGCTGTTACAGAAGGTGATAAAATAGAAGCCCAAATCCAATTCGGCTGGACCGTGGACTACTATGGCATTGGCGATTTAGTAGCGGAAATGAATAAAGTAACCGATAAAGACATCAACGATACGTACCAAGAATGCCAAAACAAGTATGAATTGGATGCCGGAGAAAATGACCCACAATTTTTTGAGGAACATGTGAAGGAACAAATCAGAATGGAAATCGCACTCAGAAAATTCCTGGAAGCTGGCGGCTATAGCGCATTTACAACCAACTTTGAGGATTTGTGGGGCATGAAGCAGTTACCGGGAATGGCTGTTCAACGTTTAAATGAAGAAGGCTATGGTTTTGCTGGTGAAGGGGATTGGAAGACAGCTGCTCTTGATCGCTTAATAAAGATTATGGCCCACAATAAGGGCACAGGGTTCATGGAAGACTATACGTACAACTTGGTTGAAGGACATGAGGAAATTTTAGGTTCGCATATGTTAGAGGTTGATCCAACATTGGCCAGCACCAAAGCAAGCGTAGAGGTTCACCCGCTGGGAATTGGTGACAAAGCGGATCCTGCAAGGCTTGTATTTGATGGTTTAGAGGGAGAAGGAGTCAATGTAACCATTTCTGATTTTGGCGATCAATTTAAAATGGTTATGTATGAAATTGAAGGTCATAAACCAACAGAACCGGCTCCACATCTTCCGGTTGCCCGCCAAATGTTTACGCCCAAACCGGGATTCTACAATGGCGTTCAACAATGGATCGAAAACGGCGGAGGTCATCACACCGTCATGTCATTTGGAATCACATCCGAGCAGGTTGAAGATTTAGCAAAAATGTTTGGCCTGAAATGTATCACGATTCAATAATATAGAAATCTGGAATCTATAGGAAGAGGTTGACTTGCCAGCATGATTGGGTATAAAGCCGTATTGCCCCCAAAAAGTTGGATACTGACTGTTGCAGGGCATCAAATTTTGCCCATTCGCCTGATAAAAGCAAGCCTCTTCTACCGGAGGGCAGTAAACGCACGCACAGAGTGATTTAGATTGACTTGTACGTATCAATATAATAGTATCATGATTAACTATGATATATTTCGCTCTACCCGATACTATCGACATGTACAGTCCATACCGAAAAAACGAGTAGTAAAGGGATGAATTGCTTATGTTAGAACAGTTAAAACAGGAAGTTTATGAAGCTAATATGCTATTGCAAAAATACAACCTTGTAACGTTCACGTGGGGAAATGTCAGCGGAATGGACCGCGAGAAGAATTTGTTTGTCATTAAACCGAGCGGCGTCGCATACGAAGCGTTAGCACCGGAACTTATGGTTGTGGTTGATTTGAACGGTAATGTCGTTGAAGGTGATTTAAACCCGTCCAGTGACACGCCAACACACCTTGTTTTGTATAAACACTTTTCAAATATAAAAGGAATTGTCCATACCCATTCCCCATGGGCTGTTACATTTGCCCAAGCTGGCATCGATTTACCGCCCGCAGGAACAACCCATGCTGACACGTTTTATGGTCCCGTTCCAGTAACAAGAAAAATGAAAGCATCCGAGGTTAGGAACGATTACGAAAAACAAACCGGAGATGTCATTGTGGAAACATTTGAGAAGCGAAACATGGATCCCGATCAAGTGCCAGCTGCCCTAGTCAATGATCATGGTCCTTTTACATGGGGAAAATCTGCCTATGATGCCGTTCAACATGCAGTCGTGTTGGAAGAGGTAGCCAAAATGACTTACCACACGATACAATTAAATTCGAATGATATTACAATGGATCCCTATCTCCTGGATAAACACTTTTTAAGAAAACATGGCAAAAATGCTTATTACGGTCAAAAATAAGACAGCACAGGAAACATTTCAATTGTCGATCTAAAATTATTTATATTTTTCTTTTAGTGCGTGTTCAAAAAGGAGGATAAAAAGGACCGAAAAGTTCTAGGCAGCGTAGCTTTGAGCACCGAGTGTACATAAAAGGTACATGAGGAGCGGAAAAGCAAGCCAACAACGAAATTCGAAGTGTCATTTTTACCGGACTTTTTGAACATCCTCTTTTAGCAATTTTATTGTTTGTTTTAACTATATGATTAATCCGCTGTCCTAAGACATTGAGATTTCACCCCTTAGTGACAGCTTTTCTTATGCTCCTCCCCACCGGTACAATGAAAGGAATGAAGCTTAACATGGCCAAAAAATACGAAATAATTAAGCAAGATATTAGTGAAAAAATCATATCAGAAGTATACCAAGTTAATGACAAATTACCAACTGAATCGGAACTCATGGAGATCTATCATGTTAGTCGCTTCACAGTAAGGCGTGCAATGGATGAACTGGAGAAAGAGAACTTTGTTTATAGCATTCAGGGTGGAGGGACATTTGTAAATGATTGGAAAAACAAGCCACATACTGAAATTAAAAATAAGACAATTGGCTTGATCTCAACGCATATTGCGAATTATATTTTCCCAAATATCATCACAGGAATTGACAATTATATATCGAGTTACGGCTACTCTATTTTGATTGCTGATACGCAAAATAACCCGGAAAAAGAACGGAAAAGCTTAACTAATTTATTATCGAATAACCTGTCCGGACTAATATTCGAACCAACCAGAAGCGCGCGGGGTAATATCAACAAAAGTATTTACGATAATATTCAATCAATGGGTATACCTATGCTATCGATTAATGCTGTCTATGATGATTTGGATATTCCTTATTTAATAATGGATGATGTAAAAACCGGAGAAATGATAACCGACTATTTAATTTCCCAGGGACATAAACAAATTATTGGTATCTTTAAAGTTGATGATAAACAGGGAATCAATCGAATGAATGGTTTTATCAAAGCCTATCAAGATCATCCTGAAATTTTAAATATGGGCGATATTATGATGTATCAGACCGAGGAAAATAAAATTAACTTATTCAAAAAACTTCACGCCATGCTGACGGGGTCGGAGTTTATTCCGACAGCAATTGCTTGTTATAATGACGAATTAGCAATTCAAGTCATTAATTTCGTAAAAGAAATAGGCTTGAAAGTTCCCGACGATCTTTCCATTATCGGTGTTGATGATTATCAATTTTCAAAGTTTATAAATTCAGGCTTAACTACCATCCGTCATCCTCAGGAAAAAATGGGTTTTGATGCTGGTAAAATGATCATCGATATGCTGAATAAACAGCCGGTTACATCAAAGATATATGAGCCGGAATTAATTAAAAGGGGCTCGGTAAGAATGGTGAGCCAAGCCAAAGAACGTTAAAAAATCGCCATCTGCAAATATGCAGGGTGAAACTTCAGATGGCGATTTCATAATAGATTTTACTTTTTCACATACCAATTCTGAGCCCCCTTGCCCCTGCCCTCCAACCGGTGAAGCGCTACGTTTAAATTCCATACGATCCTGGCATCCCTAAAACATGCATGAAAACGTTTCAAGTATGTGTTTCCAAACAAAATTTTTTATCAACCTGCCTGTCAACCAATCACTTCATCATCAACTGTCAATATGTTAGAATCATTCTATCAACCTATTGTACGATGTGAATGAAATACAATCAAAGCGAAGGAGGTAAGCAGTTTGAAGGATAATCATGAACAATTGACATTGGACTTTTTCCTTGATGACACTGATGACGCTAATCAGTCTGAACCAGCAGGAGCAACTATTTTTTCAGCTAAAAAAGAAAAACGCAGGACATTTCCCAGTGATTTAGTAAATGATTTTGAACAGTACATCAATTATATATTGAAGCATCCAATGGAATTAACAAAGACAAAAGCATACATTCCATCGAAACAACTACCGGATCTGAATAGCCTGTTATCCATCAAAGCGAAAAATAAGACAAACCGCCCGCAGCAGGAACAATATCCATATATCCATTTTCTATATCATCTTGCCCTTGCTAGCAGAATTTTGGAAAAAGCGCCCATAACCGCCAATCAGCTCAAGCTACAAGGAACGAATCGGTGGATGCAGTTTCAAAAGCTCACATTCACTGAGAAATATTTCGTTTTACTAGAAACATTCTGGGTCGACGCCAATTGGGCAAAAATGCTTGGAGAACATCGCAACCAAATCCATCACATGTTTGCTACCGTTTGTAAACAATTACTTGATGATAAGCAAATCGATTTTGGCTCCAAAACCATGCTTGCTAATTTAACACGTTGCTGGAATCATTTTTTCCTGCACATAGAGTGGTTCGGGTTTTGGGTATGCGAAAAGGATCAGGAGCAAATAGATAAATACGGCAAGAAAAACGATTTTTATGCAAAATCCATCTCACTAACGCCGTTTGGAGAAAACATGCTCCGAATCTTACTGGAGTCCAGGGATATAACTGTCTGGAATATTCCGCTCAGGGTGGAATATGGAGAAGTCAACCCTGTACCTGGTTCAGCGCTTCCCGATATGCCCAGTGAAAAGCGAACAGTAAATAAAAAGAAGCCAGAAGCTTTTCATCATGCATTTGATGGGCTATTTCCAAAAAGGGATCTGTCCCAAACATTGCCAAGGGATTCAGGGACATATACACCCGGGCTGTATACCTTTCATGTGATGTGGCATGTGAAAGTTTGGCGGAAAATCACTATTTCATCTGAACATACGATGCAGGATTTACACAAGGCAATCATACAAGCCTTTAACTTCGACGACGAACACTTGTATTCCTTTTTTATGGATGGAGAAAAATGGTCTCCCAATTGTATCGCCTCTCCCAACGATGACTCCGGAGCAAATGCAGCAAACATCCAGATCGGTAGTGCCGGATTACATGAAGGCCAGCACTTTATGTATTTATATGATTATGGCGATGAATGGATATTTACCGTAACCCTTGAAAACATTGCACCATTAGAGGGGGAACCGACAGCTCCAGTAATTATTGCCGAAAAAGGAAGCGCTCCGGAGCAATATTGGGACGAGGAATATTGAATCATAAGGATAACGACAGCGAAGGACGCAAAACCCGATTTTAGTCGGCATCCCTTCATCAAGGAACCGATGTTGGTAAATCGTAGGTAGAAATCTGGAGTTTGAGCCGCCGGGCACTGGGCCATATAAAGTCTTTCCAGTTAAAGACTTTATATGGCTCTATATTTTAATTTCCAAAAACATTCGGTTTTAACGACTAAAATACTCCCAAAACCCAAAGCCAAACAGCTTATTCGGCAATATACGACATAATTGAGGAAGTGACAGAGGTCCCAAAAGGCATCCTAGACTATCTCAGAAGTAAAGATTCCCATTTCTCTGGAAACCCCAAATCTCCATAAGTAATATACGTTTCATATTGTTCAAGCAAGGCATTTAAAGACGTAATAAAGTTGGTCAATTCCTCAATATGTAGTAATCTGGATAGAATATAGATTGCCGCAAAGACAGTTTTATTGTTAAAGCTTCGTTCTGACCCTGGGAGCATTGGTGCAATAACCAGCCTTTTTCCATACAATCTACCATAATGAGCACACACATTTCTAATATAAGATAAGGTATGAAGCCAACTTTCTATATAATAACTCGAAATCTTATATGACTTAACTATCTCTTTTTTATCGTTTTTTAATAGATTTCGAAAGACTTTTGACAATTCCCCGAAAGATATTACTTCAATTGCCACCCAAAAAGGAAATTCGCCTTTATATTTGCGTTTGTGATGCATAACAAACAACTGAGATCTACTTCTGTCAATTTGTTGTTGTAATTGTTTCAAAAAAATTTCATGTTTCGATTCGGATAAAAAATTGGCACTTTCTTTATAACCAAGCGAGCCATATTTGTGCGAGTGGTAATACGCTATCCTGGAGCGGAATTCAATTTCAATGTACTCCAAATAATTCATCAGAAGACTACGCAGCTTCTGGTCAAATGTATAAATCATTTTTATTCGATGGAAGGTTATTCCTTTTTGAAATAAATCTCTATTATCTTTTTGTTTTAATGTGAGGCCATATGCAGAAAACCTGTAGTAGTTTACTTTTTTCAAGAACCCCAAAGCATCCTCAACATCGTCAATGATAAGATTTCGACTCCTTAAAATATCCAATTGTTCTTCATATCTCAACTTTCGCAGCACAAATTAGGCAGGTACACCTTGATATAGTTAGGCAGACCTGCAGCCC
>NZ_JBFNXI010000029.1:0-42116 GCF_040812445.1 Lentibacillus sp. L22
TCAAAGGAAGGCCGACTAAAAACGGGCTTGCGCTCAGGCGTCGGCATACCCCTTTTGCAGGGGCATGTCATTTTTACCGGACTTTTTGAACATCCACTAATTGGTGAAAAAGGGGGGATAGACTTTCGATGATAAAGGCTAAGCCATTTTTAAAAAAGCTAGTTCAGCGGATTTTGGATGATGATGTATTTGGGTTATCCGCACAACTTGCCTACTTTTTACTATTATCCCTTTTCCCCTTTCTGTTATTTTTGGTGACATTGGTTGGGTATTTACCAATAGATGAAGATGCAGTGATGGACTTCATCAAAACATATGCACCGGCGGATATCACTGACTTAATTACCAGCAATATGAGCGAATTGGTAAATAATCAAAATGGCGGGCTGTTGTCGATCGGGATTATTGGTACACTTTGGTCTGCATCCAATGGAATTAAAGCAGTCATGAAGGCATTTAACCGTGCCCATGAGATTGAGGAAGATCGATCATTTGTGTTTGGCCGGCTGATCTCGATCGTGTTGACGATTGCGATGGTGGTGGTTATTTGTGTATCACTGTTGCTTCCGATTTTCGGGAAAATGATTGGTGAATATTTATTCTCATTATTTGGTGCCACCGACAGTTTCATTTATTTTTGGTCGGCGATGCGCTGGGTCATTTCTTCGGTGATCATTTTTATTGTGCTCATATTAATGTATAAATTGGCGCCAAATACGAAAATTTATTTTAAACAGGCCATTTGGGGGGCAATTTTTGCGACGATTGGCTGGCAATTGGTTTCATTGGCTTTTTCCTATTATGTCAATACACTTGGCAATTATTCCGCAACCTATGGCAGTCTTGGTGCAGTTATCGTGTTGATGATCTGGTTTTATATTTCCGGTATTATCATCATCATTGGCGGTGTCATCAATGCAACGATTATGAACCGAATACAGCGGGTTTAGCAGTCACAAACAAGTGGCTGCTTTTTTACTTTTTATCCCGGAACTATAACACAGAAACAGATATATAAATACAGGTTTGTTGATATATTGTTTTATTTGGTTGAACCTGTTACAATCATTTTGTAAATTGCATAGTACATACAGGAGGGGAGAAAGATTGCGAGTAAGGGGGATTATTTTAGTCACTTGTGTATTGATTATACTTGGAGCCTGTGGCAAATCCAGTGATAAAGATATGGATGAAGCTTGGGAAAAGATAAAAGATAGTGGTGAACTGGTGGTCGGTACGCCGGGAACCCTTTATCCAACCTCTTATTATCCAGAGGGATCGGACGAATTAACAGGATATGATGTAGAGATCATGAAGGAAATTGGTAAACGTTTAAACTTGGATATAAAGTTTGAGGAATTAAGTTTTGATGCTATGTTCGCCTCGTTAAAATCGGGACGAATTGATGTTGCCCAGGCAGGATTAAGGGGAGAAAGCAAGAAGAATTTCACTTATAGTAAACCGTATAAATACTCCTACGCAACGATGATTGTGCGGGATGATGAAGTGGATGACTTTACATCATTGAAAGATTTAGAGGGCAAAAAAGCCGGTGGCGCCGCGACAACGGTGTACAGTGATATCGCCAGGAAATATGGTGCCGAGGTGAAAACGTATGGGAACGTAACCAATGATGTTTACCTCCGGGATGTGGCAAATGGTCGAACGGATGTTGTTATTAATGATTATTATTTACAATTACTTGCATTAGAGGCGTTTCCGGATTTGGATATTTCCATTCAGCCTGATTTAAAATTTTATCCAAATACACAACATGTCGTGATGGAAAAAGGTGCTGATACATTAAAGAAAAAAGTGAATCAGGCATTAGCAGATATGAAACAAGATGGCACCATCACTGCCTTATCCGAGAAATTCTTTGCAGGCGAGGATGTTTCCCAAAAGCCGGATGCAGATATTACCGACATTGAAGGTATCGAGTAGATGTTTACTTGGCAAATTGATCAGATTCAATGGGACAAGCTGTTTGATTGGCATTTGGCATGGGAAAGCTTGCCATTTCTTTTAGGCGGCATCCCGGCAACATTATCAGTTTCCTTTATCGGTATGGCACTTGGTCTGGTATTGGGATTTTTCCTGGCGCTGGCACGTGGATCAGGACGAATCATACTCAGATGGCCGGCACGTGTCTACATTTCTTTCATGCGTGGTACACCAATTTTGGTCTTCCTGTTTATTTTATACTCCGGCTTGCCAGTGATCGGGATCCAGTTATCGGCCTTTTTAGCGGCATCATTGGCATTCGGGCTAAATAGTGCTGCCTATATTGCAGAAATCAACCGGTCTGCATTAAGCAGTGTACCGGGTGGACAATGGGAGTCCGCAACAGCATTGAATATGGGATACTGGCAAACAATGTGGCATATCATTTTACCACAGGCCATTCGTATTGCCATCCCACCGCTTACGAATGTTTACCTGGACTTGGTAAAAGCAACATCACTTGCAGCAGTAATTACCGTTCCCGAACTATTTCAGAAAGCACAAATCGTCGCGGGACGCACATATGATTCAATGACGATGTATATTCTGGTCGCATTGATTTACTGGCCAATTTGCATGCTTATTTCCTACTTACAAGATCGATTGGAAAAACGATATAGCAAGTTTATTTAATGACGATAGCAGACTGTACCATCACCAAAAGAATGTGATGGCGGGGCGTTTTAAAAGTTGATCGAAAACACAGGAAAGTTGATCGGATCAGGCCAAAAGTTGATCGGGAACGCAAAAAGTTGGTCAAGCCAGGTTGCAAGTTGATTGGGCGAACATAGCATTCGATCAAGCCGCGTTAAAAAAATAACGCAAGCCTTTTTTATAAAAGATCAATCATGGCATGTGAATTAATTGGGAGTTTACGATATGATGAAAACAGGAAATATATCTGAATCGGAGGGAATTATATGGATTTTTATTTAAAAGATAATGGTATGCGAAGTGAATTTGAATTTGGAACATTGTCGGTTTCAGGTGATGAACAATATGGATTTCGCCCATTCCAATTAATGGTCGCCTCGATTGCAGGTTGCAGTGCTTCTGTTTTTCGAAAAATATTGGATAAACAGCGTACCGATTATGAAGATTTAATCGTCCATGCAGACGTGGAACGTAATCCGGATGTGGCCAATCGTATCGAAAGGGTTGCACTGACCTTTACGATTAAAGGGCATCGCTTGAATGCAGACAAATTGGAACGTAATCTGGAACTTTCCCGGAAAAATTGTTCCATGATCCGTTCAGTGGAAGATAGTATTGCCATTGAAGAGAAACTGCACGTTATTGAGTTGAGCAAATAAAGTGAAAATTTATAGACTGTAATATTTCTATCTCGGAGCGTGCGAGGAAATCAAAAATTTGCAAGTTGGAGATAAACAGTCTGTGAACGCATGATACATTACAAATCTACCCGGACGAAAATTCGCTCGGGTATTTTTTATCTGAAAAGTTTCCGGCAAGTATAAATTTCATGTGTCCGAGGAAACTAAGGTAAAATGGAAAGGAATGGGGCACATGAACCGAAAGAGCGTATATCAGTTTGTCTTTATCGTAATGGTATGTTTATTACTGTTTCCACTAAATAGTTTTGCCGCGGAAAAGAAAAAATCCAAAGATGATTTCAAGGTGCCAAACCATGCATTGAACATCTCCAAGGATAACACCTTCCCGAATTCAACGGAAGATCAAGAAATCGTGGAGCCCAGTAAAGCGACAAAAGAATTAATTGAAGATGTGGATGTTCCGATTAAAAATCCGGATTTGATTAAGATGTTGAATGAAACAACAGTGAAACCATCATTTATGGCGGTAGGGTATCGCGGTATGATTTATCTGGGACGCTGGCCGGTAAATTATAAGTCACAGGAAACAACAATTAACTGGGAATACCAGCAAATTAATGAGAATGAACTGAACAATGTCGGTGGCGATCAAAACCAAAAGGTGAATTATATCCAAAAGGAACAAAAAGAAGTGGAAGGTGCACTAACGAACAAAATTTCCGAACCGGATCAAGTAAAGAAAATGATGTTACAGAAAGCAAAAGACAAAACAAAATTGCCATTGGCGTATAAAACAGTTATCGGCAAAAATACCAAAAAAGAAAATACTTATTCGGTACCGACAGAAAAAGCAGGTACATTAAAGGCATATGCGCCAGCGGTTAGTGAAAAAGGGCAGGTCACATTTGGTGAAGTCTATCTCGAATTAAAAGGCAGTAAAAAATCAATTGTCATCAAAAATGTAACCAAACAAGGTATTGGCGCCTGGGCACCGATTCAGGATTACGTTTCTTTTGCATTTAATTTACATTAATACTGCTCAAACCTCTTTGACCCTTTTGAAAGGCAAACACAAAAGGTTAAGGAGGTTTTTGCATAATATAGCAGCCTTTCTGAAAAGCTAAGAAAAAACAGGTGGGTTGTTATGCGAAAATTTATAATGACAATGTTATCCCTGATATTATTTGCAACTACCATGTTGCAGGCAAACACAACCGTTCATGCCGGTAGCTTTGGTTGGGGATATAAAAAGAATGATGAACATAAAATTCCGGAAATCGGCCATTATCGCGACATATTACATCAATATGGCGCCTATTATGCCGATGAATCTGGTGACAAGGTTGTATATTTAACCTTTGATAATGGTTATGAACAGGGCTATACTGATGATATTCTGGATGTATTAAAAGCAGAAAAAGTACCGGCAACGTTTTTTGTGACCGGGCATTATGTGGACAGCGAACCAGAACTTGTCAAACGAATGGTGAATGAAGGACATACTGTAGGTAACCATTCCTATCATCATCCCGATTTAACGACACTGACAAAAGCAGAAATGAAAAAAGAGCTTGAGGAACTAGAAGCAAAGGTAGCCAAAATTACCGATCAAAAACAGATGACCTTTATGCGGCCGCCAAAAGGGGTATTTAATGAACAATCCTTAAAATGGGCCAATGATTTGGGGTATGTTCATATTTTCTGGTCGCTTGCTTTTGCAGACTGGAATACCAAATCACAAAAAGGCGGCGATTATTCCTATAATCAGGTCATGAAACAGATTCACCCAGGGGCAATTATCTTGCTGCACACCGTATCATCTGATAATGCCCAATCGCTATCCAAAATCATTAAGGAATTAAGAAAACAGGGATACCAATTAAAAAGCCTAAACGATTTAGTGCTTAAAAATAACCTGCCAAAAGCAATTTACGGATTATAAAATACAGGTACGGCAGTTTTTTAGGGCGAGAGAATATTCTCTCGCCCTAAAATATTTGGTTGCATTTTATACGATATACATTATTAATCGACCAGAACAAAGCGCGCATATCAACACATTAGGCAGAAGCATCAATCAGATCTCTTTCATGCCAAACAAATTTCCTGTATCAAATTTTCGCAACGTTTGTTATAATAAATTTATACTTTATATTAGGAGTTGGTACTAAGAATGAACAGGGAAGATCTCATTGCTCCAAAAAATTATAATATTGTAATGGAAATGGAACGCTATGCCAAAGTATCAGATCGTGAGGCATTAATTTGGCAGGATGATCAAGGAAATTATGAACGCAAAACATATGCGCAATTAATGCAAAATGCGAATCGGATTGGCAACGTATTCCTTGATAACGGTTTGAAAAAAGGGGATAAAGTATTAGTCATGATTCCACGATTGATCGCCGCTTATGAAGTCTATTTGGCAGCATTAAAAACGGGAATTATTATTATTCCAAGTTCGGAAATGTTAAAAACAAAAGATTTGCAATACCGAATTACACATGGTGAGGTACGTGCGGTTGTTAGTTACTTTCCGTTTGTTGAGCAATATGAGGGAATTCATGAATATGACCAGCTAAAACGGTTTGTTGTCGGGGAACCGGTTGAAGGATGGCTCTATCTTGATCGTCTCAAAGATGAAGCCTCTGATCAGTTGGAAATCGCCGACACAACCAGGGACGATATTGCTTTTTTGCCATATACTTCGGGAACAACCGCCAACCCAAAAGGTGTCGTACATACCCATGGTTGGGGATATGCCCATTTGAAAACTGCAGCGGAAAATTGGCTCTGTATCAGAGAAGGCGACAAGGTCTGGGCAACGGCGGGTCCAGGCTGGCAAAAATGGATCTGGAGTCCGTTTTTATCGGTGCTCGGCTCTGGTGCAACGGGCTTTGTCTATCATGGAAAATTTGATGCCAAAACCTATTTAAATCTGTTGCAGGATCAGGAGATTAACGTTTTATGCTGTACTCCAACCGAATACCGGATTATGGCAAAAGCGGACAACCTGGAGGCATACCAGCTCTCGAAGCTTCGTAGTGCTGTGTCTGCCGGTGAACCGCTCAATCGGGAAGTTATTGATACATTCCGCAAGTATTTTAATATAACCGTAAGAGATGGATACGGTCAGACGGAAAACACATTGTTATTGGGTTTCATGGAGGGAATGAAGGTGAAACCAGGCTCCATGGGAAAACCAACGCCGGGAAATGATGTCGAGATTATTGATGATGAAGGTCAACCGGTTGCCCCTGGGGTAGTCGGCGATATTGCTGTAAAAAATGACTGTCCGGCATTGTTCCGTGAATATTATAAGGATGAAGAGCGAACCAAAAAGTCGCATCGGGGAGAATATTATGTAACAGGAGATCAAGCAAAGAAAGATGATGATGGTTATTTTTGGTTTGAAGGCCGCAGTGATGATATTATTGTGAGTTCCGGCTACACCATTGGGCCGTTTGAAGTGGAAGATGCTTTGGTTAAACATGCTGATGTTCAGGAGTGTGCCGTTGTGGCAAGCCCCCATCCAATACGAGGAAACATAGTCAAGGCATTTGTTGTTTTGAAAGATGGGGTTGATGCAAATAATCCTGATCTGGTAAAACAATTGCAAGATTTTGTCAAAGAGCAGACCGCCCCATATAAATATCCACGGGCGATTGAATTCGTTCAGGAATTGCCGAAAACCACATCAGGTAAAATCCGCCGGGTGGAATTGCGGAATAAGGAAAAAGCAAAAATCAATTAAAAGAAGGGGCATACCTCAAAACGATTGAATTAGGAGAGGGCCCCCGCTAGGAAAGTTACTTAATTCGCGAGAGGTTACCTGGAAGACGGGAGGAAACCTGTAAAGAACGGGAGAGCGCACCCGAAAGTCGGGACAAAATCCGCCAAAGCTGGGATAACACAAACAAAAATAACTTCCATTCATATTTATTCGATATATATAAATCCCAAACATGGTTCTTTCCACCATGTTTGGGATTTTCGCATTACTATTGCGTTGTTTCATTATCCACCGGCAATTCCAATTCCTGTTTCAACCTCCTGCTAACATCAGCCAATCCCTGATCGGTCGGAATGAAATAGGAAGCACCGCCAATCATTTGATCAGATCCATCAATCGAAATCGTTTCAATTCCCGAAGCATCAATCGATGAATATGCTTTTTCCAAGGCATAGATTTCCCCTGGTGACAAGCTTGTTTCCACATCCTTGCCGAGAATATCAGAAATCTCGCCAATTTTAAAGATGGTCCCTACCGAAATTGCTTGTTTAACAGTCGCTTGGATAAATTGTCGCTGTCGTTCTTCACGCGGATATTCACTATTGACCGCTCGTTTCCGCATACGAACAAAGGCTAAAGCTTCTTCGCCATTTAGTTTGGCTGGACCTGGTTTGAAATAGATGCGTTTATCATGATTATAAATATTTTTTTCCCAAAAACCTTTTTTTATATTAATAGTCACCCCGCCAAGGGCATCGACGATATCACGAAAACCGTCAAAATCGACTGTTACATATTCATCAATCGGAATATCAAGCAATCGTTCCGCTGTTTCTACCGTGAATTTATTTGGATCATACCCAGTGATGGAGGCATACGTATAAGCAGCATTGATTTTGTGAATGCCAGCATATTGTCCGGCACCTTCAGCAGGTAATTCCACTTGTGTATCGCGTGGTATCGATGTGATGGTCATTTTGTCGGTGTGCGGATTAAGGGTGATGATCATTTGCGTATCCGCCCGGCCATGTTCGCCTTTGGTCGCGTAATTTTCCAACCCTATAAGCATAATCGAAATGGGGTCTTTGCCGATTGCGACATCCTCTTGGCGGAGGGCTGATCGTTCCCCGGGCCGGTTTAAATCCTTATAGGAACCTTTTGCCGCTTGATACGCCTGATAAAATAGATAACTTCCCGCACCGACAACAATAATAAATAGAATGAGAAGGGTCCATATGATTCGTTTTTTCCATTTTCCATTTTTCTTTCGCTCATGTCGTTGTGTACGTGACTCATCCAAAATATATCACCCCAATCGATCTGTACTTATATAATATGTAGAAAGTCGTTAATCCTTATTATATGTAAAAACGTAAAACTTAACAATGCAAAATCTTGACCCTTTTGACCTTTTGAACTGAATTTTGATGTTTCATCGATGTGTAACGATCAGGTTAAACGGGAATAACGTATAATGAAAAGAGAAATAAACCCATTATTATCAAGGGTTTATAGATTTATAAAAAAGCCCAAAAAATTAATCAAACCCCTTGAAAGTCAAAGAAGGTCAGAGTATAATGTAGTTACAAGGTCAAAGATAGTCAAAGTCAAAATTGATCTTGGCTAGGCGGATAAATACCTAGTCATATAAGAAATCACAAGGAGGAATGGCATGATGAAATGTCAAAACTGTGGTATTCGTCCAGCAAATATTAATGTATCAATGCAGATAAACAATGAAAAAGTACAAATGCATGTTTGTCAACAATGTTTTGAAGAAATACAAGGAAAAATGATGAATCCATCCGGCTTTTTCTCCGGATTTGGTGGCCAAGACGCATTTGGTCAGAACTTCTTCCAAGGAAACGGTCAAAGCCAGGCGGGTGCAAGAACCCAGACAGCTCAAGGCAATGGTGGCAATGGATTGCTCGACCAATTAGGCAAGAACGTGTCACAAGCTGCTCGT
Organism: Lentibacillus sp. L22; assembly: GCF_040812445.1. Taxonomy (NCBI): domain Bacteria; kingdom Bacillati; phylum Bacillota; class Bacilli; order Caryophanales; family Bacillaceae; genus Lentibacillus; species Lentibacillus sp. L22. Next base: position 8,999 of record NZ_JBFNXI010000029.1, read on the forward strand.
GCTGGTTTGGTTGATAAAGTCATTGGCCGTGATAATGAGGTGAAACGGGTCATTGAAACGTTAAACCGTCGTAATAAAAACAACCCGGTTTTAATTGGCGAACCTGGTGTTGGTAAAACCGCAATTGCGGAAGGCCTAGCCGTGAGAATTGCAGAAGGTAATGTACCAACCAAACTAATGAACAAAGAAATCTATTTACTTGATGTAGCCTCCATGGTTGCCAATACAGGAATTCGCGGTCAATTTGAAGAACGGATGAAACAATTGGTTCAAGAAGTTCAGGAACGACCAGACGTTATTCTGTTTGTCGATGAAATTCACTTGTTAGTTGGCGCCGGAACTGCAGAAGGATCACAGATGGATGCCGGTAACATTTTAAAACCAGCACTTGCCCGTGGTGAACTGCAATTAATCGGTGCAACAACTTTGAAAGAATATCGTAAAATCGAAAAAGACGCAGCACTTGAACGTCGTTTCCAACCAATCATTGTCAAAGAACCAAGTGTGGAAGAGGCGGTAGAAATTTTAAAAGGTATCAAAGACCGCTACGAAAAATTCCATGAAGTCCGTTATTCAGATGATATTATCCGTTCGTTCGTTACACTATCACAACGATATATCCAAGATCGTTTCTTGCCAGACAAAGCGATCGACTTAATGGATGAAGTTGGTTCACGTTTAAACCTGTCCAATGCGGAAAAAGACTCAGATTCTATTGAACAAAAACTTAAAGAAGTGACACAGGAAAAAGAACAAGCCGCTGAAAAAGAAGACTATGAACGTGCTGCACATCTAAGATATCAAGAAATTCAATTGCAAAAACAACTGGAAAAAGCAAAAGATGAAGCACAAGTAACTGATGTTGGTCTGGAAGATGTCCAATTAATCATTGAAGAAAAAACAGGTATTCCAGTTACCAAGCTGCAAAAAGATGAACAAGAACAAATGAAATATCTTGCCGAAAATCTTGGTAAAAAGGTAATTGGACAAGAACATGCAGTAGACAAAGTTGCCAAAGCGATTCGCCGGAGCCGTGCCGGACTGAAATCAAAATATCGTCCAATCGGATCATTCCTGTTTGTTGGTCCAACTGGTGTCGGTAAAACAGAACTAACCAAAGCACTGGCTGAAGAATTGTTTGGTTCGCGCGATGCGTTGATTCGTCTCGACATGAGTGAGTATATGGAAAAACATGCCGTGTCGAAAATCATCGGTTCACCTCCAGGCTATGTAGGTCACGAAGAAGCAGGACAATTGACCGAGCGTGTGCGTCGTAATCCATATTCGATTCTCTTGCTTGATGAAATCGAAAAGGCACATCCAGACGTACAAAACATGTTCCTGCAAATCATGGAGGACGGACATTTAACCGACTCCCATGGTCGTACAGTAAGTTTCAAGGATACTGTGATTATCATGACAAGTAATGCCGGTACAGGTGACAAACAAATCAATGTCGGCTTTAACCGGAATGAGCATGAAGCAGTAACCACATTGGAAAACTTAAGTGCATACTTCAAACCGGAGTTCTTAAACCGTTTTGACTCGATCATTACGTTTAATGAATTAACCGAAGACAATTTACTTGAGATTGTTGATTTAATGCTGAACGATGTAACACAAAACATGGAAGAAAATAAAATCGATATTGCTGTAACAGATGCCGCTAAAAAAGCGCTAGTCAAGCTTGGTTATGACCGTCGTTTCGGTGCACGACCATTACGCCGAGTCATCCAGGATAAAGTAGAAGACCAATTAACCGATCTGTTACTGGAAAATCAAGATGTGAAAAAAGTAAATGTTGATGTAGTGGATGATGCCATTACGGTTCAACAAGCATAATGAATAACCTACTGTTAATCCTGTCCCAAACATCGGGGCAGGATTTTTTGTTACATACAGTTTATTAAACAAGGGTTTACTGATTTCTCGCATTATTAAATTTCTGCGATAATTTCTCGAACGTACATACGATGCCGTGTAATATCAAAATCATTATCCAGACGAATGTGAAATAGTTTAATTGTTCGGTATGATACATTGGAAACTTGTCAAAAAGCATATGTAATTTTGAAACGACCCACTCACCTTTTTTGTTTAAACCCAAGATGATCCAAATTTTAGAGCCATCAAATAAAATAAAAACGATTTGAAAAAATGCAAACAAGAGTAGATTCATCAACCAAGTAAAACGCCATTTGGAAGGTTTTTTTCCTGACACAGTTTCTGTCTTACAACATAAATCATCGACCATTATATAATCTCCCTTCTCTTGTAAATTGTTATGGAAAGCCTCCAAGACAGCAGATACAAACATATAGCTATCACGAAACCGGAGCCAAACAACTGCCCATTACTTAATACTTGAGGAACAATACGCGTATCTAACAGGTACAGATACAGATAGTAGAATGCATACGAGCCCGCTATGTGAAGGAGAACGTACAATATAAGCAATGTGAAAATAACTTTTTGCTTTGAAATCCAATAGAAAACAGGAAAGCATAATGCTCCTAAAAACATCATCAAGACCACACTACCGACCACTTCTTTCCAAAGTGACATATTCCAGCCGGCTTTAAAAATTAGCTCAAGCACCATGACTGCACTTGAGCAGATGAACGTTATAACTAGTAAACCAGCGTACCTGGAACTGACAACCTCACTACGGGTAAATGGCAAAGCATTCCATAATCTATGCCCATTCGCTTGCTCATCAGCATAAAATGCGTCCATCATTAAATAGGCGCTGATTAAGGTGATAATGAATATGGCATCTTTATCAAAGGCTATAAAAAAGATGAGCATTGCAAAATATATGATCCATAAAAATTTATGAATGGCTAAATCTTTTTTAATTAACTGAAGCATCCGCTTTACCTCCCCGGGAATAATACATAATCTCTTCCAAACTTGCTCTTTCAATGATTGCTTCATAACCAAATAATTCATCGACCGCCTCAAAATTAGCGCTTAAAGCTTCAAATCCGCTATCCGTCCGTTTAATGGATAGAAAATATTGCTCGGTATCCTGATCAAGCAATTCCACTTCGCCACGAACGATTGCATATTCCGCTTCTATTTCGGGCAATCCTTTTGAAAAGACGAGCTCTCCCTGATCAATAAAAGTGATATAGTCGGCAAGGGAAGATAAATCGCTCATAATATGGGTCGATAAAAAAATAGTTTTTTCCTCATTCAGCATGACGTCATGCAAAAGCTCCATCAATTCTCTGCGAAAAATCGGATCGAGGTTCGCGGCCGGCTCATCCATAATAAGAAGGTCTGCTTGATGCGACAATGCAAATGCGAGAGCGGCTTTCACTTTCATTCCATCTGAAAAAGATTTCATATTTTGTCTGAGTGGAAGTTCAAATCGCTCACAATATTGGTAAAACAAAGGATCGTCCCATCTCCGGTAACAAGGAGCGATCATTTTTTTCATATCACGTAATGTCAATTCTTTGTATAACATATCATCGTTAAAAACAAATCCGATTCTTTCTTTAATGGATTTTTCGTTTTGTTTGTAGTTCATACCCAACACACGGATTTCACCAGAGTCAGGATGAAGCAAATTCATGATCATTTTGATAACAGTCGACTTGCCGGCTCCATTGGCACCGATAAAACCTGTCACGAATCCCTTTTTTACTTGCAATGACAAATCTTTGATACCAAAGCTTTTGAATGATTTATGTACATTCCGTAATTCGATAGCATGCTCCATCTTTATCTCTCCTCATACAAAATGGTTAACCATTCCTTGATTTCTTTTAGTGACAACCCTATCTCTTTGCTGCCTGCAATGACTTCTAATAACTTCTCCTCAATGGTTGCCAATTTCTTTTCTTTCACGACATCTTCATTTTGTTCCGCGATAAAAGAACCTTTTCCTACGATTGAATAAATAAATCCTTCTTTCTCCAACTCCTCATATGCACGCTTGGTCGTAATGACACTTATATGCAGATCTTTTGCCAACTGACGCATTGAGGGAAGGGCATCTCCTTCTTTTAATTCGCCCGATAGTACTTTTTCTTTGACCTGACTTTTTATTTGATAATAAATGGATTCTTTGGAACTATTGGAAATCAGAATTTGCATCTTTGTCCTCCCTTTTGTAACAGTCACCAAGTAATATATACATTATATACAACAAATACATTATACACAATAAAAAATTATGGTTATCTTGAAAAATTAAAATGATGCCACAGTTATGTAGAGCATTGTAATGCAATTTTAAACAAGAAAATAGCTACTCTCTATCATAATACGCTTCAAACATGAAAAAACTATGATACATCAATTCATAAAAAGGATGTATCATCATGCGGATTTTTCAAGTTTTTCAAGTCGTTATCTTGCTGCAATTATTTTTTATCCCAACTACAATATCAGCCGAAACACCGCAGCCTAAGCAAATGAAGATCCATTTCATTGACGTAGGACAAGGGGACAGTACGCTTATTGAAACCCCGGGTAAGAAAAACATTTTAATTGATGCCGGGCCCCCGAGAGCGGGGAAGGATGTGGTGGAATTTCTTAAAGCGCGTGGCATCAAGAAAATTGATCTGTTAATTGCCACACATCCGGATATCGATCATATTGGCGGACTTCCAACAGTAATGAAATCCTTCAAGATTGACAAAGCATTGGATTCGGGCAAATTGCACTCAACCAAGACATATGTACGATATATTAATCAAATTCACAAACATAAAATTCCGGTTAACATTGCCAAGCAAGGTGACGTGGTGGATGTTGACCCATTAGTGGATATCAGTGTGTTGAATTCATATGAGGAACATAAAAATAATAATCAATCCTCCATTGTGTTAAAAGTCGGCTATAACGAGGTTGACTTTTTGCTTATGGCAGATGCAGAGCGCGGGCAGGAAGAACAATTGATGGAGCAAGAAAAAGATGTTCAATCAGACATTTATAAAGTTGGTCATCACGGATCAAATACAAGCACATCGTATCGATTTCTCAATTTGGTCAAACCGAAAGTAGCTATCTTAACCTATAGCAAAATGAATCATTATGGACATCCAGTCGACCGGGTTGTCGGCAATTTGCAGCGAATCCATTCCATGATATATTCTACCGCGGTCTATGGTGACATTTCCATTGTGACAAACGGGAAAGGATATTTTATTTTCACGGAAAAATCACCAATGGATGGATTAACCGGAAAAGCGGGATAGAATTAACAAATTTTCAGTAAAATATATTTACAAATTTAAACAAAAATGATATCATACTAATATAGTCATAATATGATATCAAAGGAGGAGACACCATGAAGGAACGAGCTGCATGGTCAATGAATGGATTTTTGGGGATTATTATCATAGCAGTCCTCATTGCTGGAACTGTTATTAGTTTCATTCAAACACAGTTTATTATTGGGGCGATTTGTTTGGTGGTTGCCATTGTATTGGGAAGCGGGGTCACATTGGTACAGCCTAACCAGTCAGTGGTCGTAATTTTTCTTGGGAAATATATGGGGACGATTCGACGGGAAGGAATTGTTGTTACGGTACCATTTTCCATACGAAGAACGATTTCATTACGGGTGCGAAATTTCAATAGTAAGCTGTTAAAAGTCAATGATGTCAATGGGAATCCGATCGAAATTGCTGCGGTGATTGTGTTCAAAGTAATTGATTCGGCAAAAGCGGTGTTCGATGTCGATGATTATAAACAGTTTGTTGAGATCCAAAGTGAAACTGCAATTCGCGCGGTCGCAACCAAATATCCGTATGATACATTTGAAAATACGAAGTTAAGTCTGCGGGGAAATGCGGAAGAGGTATCCAATGAGTTAACCGACGAATTACAGGATCGTCTAAAAGTTGCCGGCGTGGAAGTGATTGAGGCACGATTGACGCATTTGGCCTATTCGACCGAGATTGCCCAGGCGATGCTACAGCGACAACAAGCAGATGCCATTATTGCCGCTCGCTGGAAAATCGTTGAAGGCGCGGTTGGTATGGTACAGGACGCAATTAAGCAAATTGAGAAGCAAGGGATTGTTGATTTGGATGAAGAACGCCGGGTAGCAATGATTAATAATTTGCTGGTCTCGATTGTTTCCGATAATGGATCTCAACCGGTCATCAATACGGGATCACTGTATCAATAAGGTTTAAAAGAGGGATTCGATGGCGAAGAAAAAGAATTTCCCGTTACGCATAGATCCGGCACTATACGATATTTTACAACGATGGGCAAAGGATGAATTTCGCAGCGTCAACAGCCATGTGGAATTCTTGCTTAGAGAGGCGGCCAAGCGCGCTGGCAGGCTTCCGAAGAAGGACGATAAGAAGATTGGGGAAGATTAGTACAGGTTAGGAAAAGTGATCCCTTAGCGCCTGGTTAGAAGCACATGAAGGATTACTTTTTTGTTCTTATCGGACATATAAAAAGGCGTTGCACTATACATAGTGTAACGCCTTTTTAGTTTTTTTTGAAAATTATATTGACATCAACAAGTATAGCGGCATTGTTTAGGCCTAATGGTGGTTATCTTGTTATTCGGATTGGCGCAGGGTTTTCTAATCGACTTCATTATTGCTATTGCTCAATCATTTTCAATTGTGTTTTTCTATGAAATACTGTTGATTGCAATTGTATTATACGGGATCAGTTGGTTATTATTGAGGAAAATAACCATTCATGCTGCACGTTAGTCTTGTAGCATCGTAAAATTAAATCTTGAACGGAAATCAACCGGGGAACCTGTTGATATCAACTTGAGGGTGCAGGAATCAACCGAGTGTGAGCGAATAAAGCAGCTATCCGCTTCTAATGTGAATGGAATAGCTGCTATAATTGCTCACATTCTTGAATTAAATTACCAAATAAACGTTGAATGGATTGTTGTTTTTTTAAAGGAAGTCCTTTTAAGCGGTGAATGTTTGTTTTGAACTCGGGATGTTGCATGATATATTCAACGATCTCCATCGCCTCGACATCAAAGGATTCAGCATCGGAACTGTAGACACGTTTGAAGTCCCTCAACAGATCTTCGCGTACGGAATAATTGCCAACCAGTTGGTCAATGGATACGTCGAATACCATGCTCAATTCAATAAGGGAAGACACATCCGGGATCACCACGTTGTTTTCCCATTTGGCGATCACAGAGCGGGAAGTTGATAGTCGCTTTGCCAAGTCGTTTTGGGTCCACTTGTGTTGTTTACGCAAAAATTTGATGTTATAGGAAATCTGCTCCAAGTTCATGATCATCACACTCTGTTTAGATAGAATAAATAAAAAACATGTTAACTAGATTTATCCTATCAGACATTAGCGAAAATAAATGCTTTTCATTGTTCTGATATAGAACATATAGTAAAATATTCCTAAACAGAACGTGAAGGGGATGAGTTACTTGGTTAGCTGCCTGATTTTGTATCACCAAACCATTACAAGTCTAACAAAATGCTTCATGTTGCGGGTAATGTTTACGGAAGAAGAACTGGAAATTCATGTTGAAGGGGATCATACGGTGTATATTTTCCTTTGGAATGTCGATAAATCAGCCGTCTGGCAAGCAGCATTAATGTTTGAATTGACAAATATCATGACAGGGTATGGATTTGGCAAGCGAAAGGAAGATGCAGAAAGTGAAGCAAGAAAAATATTATATAAACGTATTGCTTTGGAATATAAGCAAAAGCCCTTTGTGAAGGAAAACAAGGCGAAATATTATGTCGATATGGCAGAATAAATATAATTCACCTTATCCACAAACTTATCAACAAACCGAAAGACGATATAGCAGTTTGTTGATAAGTTACCAACATGATTAACAAGTTGTGGATAAGTGTAGCCCGTTAGTGTGTGATAAACAAAAACGAAGCCGGATATGTTAGCTCCGGCTCCGTTTTTGTGAAAATTGTTCATACACCTTATCTGCACCCTTGAACTCGCGTTGGTACAATACTTCCTGCGTCTTGTTTAAAAATTTCTCTTGATGAACGTCCTTTTTATTTTTACCCATCGATATCCCTCACTTTTGTGTGGTTTGAAACCCCAGCAGCAAGCCGAGCATCTCGCGTTTTTCTATGTCTAGGTTTACCGGGATGGTAAAAATTATACGAATCAGGAAACTTCTTCATCCTTAATTGTAAATAGGCTTCATATGGATTTTTAGTTGAACAAGCGTACTATTTTTTCACTTATTTATTTTAAAATTTGTTTCAATGCACTTTCCACATCCGGATAACGAAACGGATATTGAAAAGTTTCCGCTTTTTTTGGGAGTACATATTGTCCCTTGGTGATTAGCTCACTCACTTGCCCAAGACTGGTGTGAATCAGTGTGGTGGGGGTGGGGAGCCAATATGGCCGGTGGAGCACCCGGGCTAATAGGCGGATGAACGCTTTATTCCGTTTCGGTTTTGGTGCGGTAACATTAACCGGTCCGTCAATATGTTCATTTTGTATACAAAACAGAATCAACTGAACGACATCATCAATATGAACCCAGGAAATCCATTGCTCTCCACTGCCGGTTTTCCCGCCGATGAACAATCTTACCGGTAAACTCATGTAGGGAAGTGCCCCTTTTTCTCCCAGGATCACGCCAAACCGGGTAAATACAGTACGGATTCCTAATTCACTTGCCTGGCTGGCAGTTTTTTCCCAATCGGTAACCACTTGGGCTAAAAAATCATTTCCTGGAGTCGTTGTTTGCTCGGTGAAAATCTGATCATCAGACATACCATAATAACCAACTGCGGAACCGCTGATAAATACCGATGGCTTCTTGTCCATTTGTTGCACAAGGTCAATCACAGTCTGTGTAGTTAAAATTCGACTATTTCGAATGGCTTCTTTTTTCCTCGGTGTCCAATAGCCAAACAGCGACTCGCCGGCCAGATTCACGACAGCATGGATAATCGGTAAAGCTTTGGGCGTTTCCGGATAGTGCAGATAGGTAGTGTTTGTTGTATTGTGATATTTTTCAGGAAACCGGGTGAGGACATAGGCATGATGACCTTCTTTTGTTAATAATTGGGTCAAATGACGGCCAACAAAACCGGTTCCTCCAGTAATTAAGATATTCAAGGTTTTCACTCCTTTTAGGTAAAGATCAGTTTATGTTGGTAATCTTGACATGCAGCATCTTCTTTATAGTATATTCCATAACCAGGATTGCTATTTGCTAAATCATAGTACATATGTTCATCGTTTTGGTATGATAAAGATGGGGGTGCTAATTTGACGAAAATCACACGAATTACGACGCAAAAAAGACAAAACAGCCGTTATAATATTTACATTGACAATGGGGACGGTGAACAATATGGTTTCAGTGTCGATGAAGCTGTCCTGATTGAATATCATCTGAAAAAGGGACTTGAACTGGATGATGCAATGATTACGACCCTATTGAAAAAAGATAGCTTTCATAAATCATATACCCTGGCGATTAATTATTTAAGCTACCGAATGCGAACAAAAAAGGAAATGCATGATTTTTTATTAAAAAAAGAAGTGGATGAAGAGCAGATTAGTAAGATTCTTAGCCGACTTGAGCAAGAAAAATTGATTGATGATAAGCAATTTGCCGAGTCTTTTGTTCGAACCAGAATCAATACAACAACAAAAGGTCCCAGACTTGTACAAAAAGAGTTACAAGAAAAAGGGGTGGCAGCAGATATTGCCGGTCAGGCAGTCACAGCTTATACCTACGAAATACAATATGAAAAGGCATGCAAAGTCGTGGAAAAAAAGCTGAATCAATCCAGCAAACATTCTTTTCGACAGCGACTTCAGCAGCTACAAGGAAATTTACTGCAAAAAGGTTTTACCCAGCCAATTATCAAGGATGTCCTTGACGAAATGGCAGAACAAAAAGATGATGACGCCGAATGGGAAGCGCTTGTCCATCATGGAGAAAAAGTCATGCGTAAATACGGGAAAAAACAATCCGGTCAGATGCTGGATCAAAAGGTGAAAGAGGCATTATTCCGTAAAGGGTTTGCCATCGAGCAGATTAATCGGTTTTTGGATGAATACAGTGGGGGAGAGTAACCGGAAGCTTTAAATGCTTCCGGTTGAAAGTTGAAATTAGCATGTGCGTCAATAACAACGCTTTTGTGGTTGATAGAAGCGTGCAGGTGATTGATATCTGGTTTTCCCGGTCGTAATAGAGGCGAAGAAGGTCGATATTTCCTTCATTCCGGTTGAAACCGACGTGTAAGTGGTCGATAACATCATGCAAGCGGTTGATACCGGTCGAAATAACTGCGATGGGGGTCGATATATCTTTCTTTCTGGTTGATATCATCATGTGAGTGGTCGATAACACCACTTTTTGGTTGATAGTAATATACATGAGGTTGATATTCAGGCCTTTCCGGTTGATGTTCTGTTCTATCCAGTCGATATTTCAACAAATTCTACCGATATTCATCTGCCATCAAGTGCTACACGACATTTTTACCATCACAATTACATATATATTATTCTCACAAAAAAATTCCACTTAAAAAAGAGGAATTTTTTATCTTTTGTCGAAATTGTAACGTATAAACCAATGTAGGAAGGAGCAATCCATTGAAAGTTATTAAACACAGAAAAAAACCTTATGTTATTTTATGTTATGAGGCGCTATTTCGTAATTTGAAAGAACGTTACAGGAAGAATCCAAAACTCTTAGAACGCTATAACCGCTTTAATGCAGGGTATTTAGGAGAAAAAGATGTTGACTTTAGCCTAATGCAGTTCCCCCGGAAAAATTTCTACGTCATTCATGATATCCGTCTAAAAATCCACAACTTTCATTTTCAAATAGACACGTTAATTATTTGCGATAAATTCATCTGTATCTTGGAAATAAAAAATATCGCTGGAATCATAGAATGCGATAGCAAATTGAATCAATTAGTTCAAATTAATGGGGATAAAAGAATGGCTTTACAAGATCCTATACTACAGGCCGAAACACAAAAAAGACATTTACAAGATTGGCTGCATCAATTTAACATATCAATCCCACTAGATACATTAGTGGTTAGTAGCAACCCCTCCACCATTATTAATATAAAGCAAAACGCCCCCATTATTTATAGAAAACTGATACGAATGGAAAGTTTGCATTTACATTTGGATCAACTAGCGGAAAAATATACAGCTCATCCCTTATCAATCCAGCAAATTAAAAACTTGAATAACCTAATTTTACATGCCAATGCACCACTTCATCCAGATTTAATTAAACGGTTTAACATTCAGGAAAGACACCTTCACACCAGAATTTCATGTCCTAAATGTGGACAACCTGCAATAACCCGGACGTATGGAAAATGGGTATGCCAAAAATGCTCAGCAACAGAAATAAAATTGCATGAGCGGGTTATTTTAGACTATTTTTTGCTCTACCATGACACCATAACAAACAGCCAGTGCCGACGTTTACTAAGCATTGATTCCCCCAGAGTTATTTATCGGTTACTAAAATCAATGGGTTTGAAATATTCCGGGAAAAATAGTGGAAGAATCTACTATGCTCCAAAAGTTGATGAGTATCCACAGGATTCAGATTTCCCTGGTAAGTTCCAGTCTGTATTGGACATTTTTTGATTGATCAAATTTCCAATGCTTAAGGACAGGGGTGACTCCATGTTTTTATGTTTACATGGTTGATATCCTCTATTTATCGGTTGATATGCGTGCCTCATTGGTCGATATTATGTGCTATGTGGTTGATATAGCACGCTATCTGGTCGATATGCGCACATTATGGTTGATAAAAAGCGCTATCTGGTCGATATCCTGCACTCCCCGGTTGATAAAGAGTGGCACTCGGTCGATAAACGAACGCTGCAGGTTGATGCAACACGCCATTCAGTCGATATCCTTTCCTGCCAAGCAAATATCCTCGCATAACACTTGTTTAAAAATATGACGACATAAACCATTCATTTTTATTGTCTTAAACTAGTGGAAAAATGTAAACTGATAGGTAGTGGGTAACTTGCAAAGGACTAAGGCTTTTTAATTATAGTAACCATGGTTTTAGTCTTTATAGAGTGCCTTACTGGAAAGGGGACAATGATGTTGGACTATCGTTACAGTGATTATTCGATTGAGCAGTTACGCCAGGAGGTTGGCCGGCTTAAGGAGAAAGCGCAAAAAGCCGAACAGCTTGGCAATATTAGCGAAGTTGCCGTCAATGAACGGAAAATGCAAGTTGCCATGGCTTATATGTTGAACCCGGAAGATTTTCACCCGGATGATATTCATCAAATTGCTGGTGATCCTGGTCATACTTTTAAAATAAATTATATTAACGGTGTGTTTGCTTGGGGTCATCGGTTGAATTTGTTGAACGAGCAATATGAAAAGGAAGAAGCAGTTCCGATTTCGGTATTGGGGGAAAAAGTAAACTAGGGATCGCCACCCTTTGCGAGGGTGCGATCCCTAGTGTTTTGCTGATTTCGTTACACCGGATTATCTCCAAACAACAGTTTATTCTGCAGCTTCTGTTCCGAATAAATCCAACCGGTATACGAACTCATAATTTTCATATTATCATCAATGTGCACAACGGCTATAAATGGGTAATGTCCTTTGGAGCGATACCGAAGATCAATAAATCGCACTTCGGTAAAATCATCAAAGTCATTAATTTCCCAACGATAGACCGGGGAAAAGGACAAAAACGCCGCAACGTTCGAATCCTTTTGCGCGACCCTCATAATTTCCGTATTTGGCAATGGAACGCGATCAAATTTGTCGACAATTTGGATATGACCATTTTCAACACGGCTGACATAAAATTTATCCGTTGTTGTAATCGCCACACGCCATGTGTTTTGCTTGATAGTCGGTGACGTGGTGATTGACTGGATATCCGGAAAGTAATCACGTATTTTTTTTACAATTTCCCGCTTATCAAGGTACCGTTTAATGTAATATAATAAGATAACCGTGTAAACGATGATCCATGTATAGCCCGGATTAGCACCGAGTATCCAGGCGATAATTCCGGCGATATGCAAAAGAAAAATATACGGGTCGAATGTATTGATGAACCCATGTGCGATCCAGCGATCGGTAAAGGGCCGGTATGCCTGGGTTCCATATGCGTTAAAAATATCGACAAGCACATGGATAACCACAGCTACAAACGTCCAGAGCCATAAATGGAAAAAGTTAACCTGTGGAACAAACGCGTGGATCAAACCGGCAATTAACACGCCCCACATGAGTATCGCAGGAACGGAATGGGTCGCTCCACGGTGGTTTCGGATATAAGCGTCATTGCCTTTCATTTTTAGGATTGTATCAAAGTCAGGTGCATGGGAACCTACAACTGTTCCAACTAAGATAGCGTGAAATAGTGTAGGATCGTTGTGGACGGCTGGATCAAGTGTTGCTAATCCGCCAAGCGCTATCCCCATGACGATATGGGTGCCAGTGTCCATGAAGCAAGTTCCTCCTTATAAATTTTTCTTTTGTGTTAAAAGGAAACCTTTTGAACACAAAATTTTATACGATTGGTGCAATAATTATATGCCGAAAAAAGTTTGTGCATGATGATGTTTACTGTTAGTACTACTTATTATTGTATCATAAAGGGTGAAATATTTTGATAGATAAACGGTTACAGAATTTTGACATTCTGGAATTTCAACGGGATTTAATCGCTTGGTACAAACAAAATAAGCGTGATCTTCCCTGGCGAAAAGTGCGGGATCCTTATAAAATATGGGTTTCCGAAATTATGCTTCAACAAACAAAGGTTGATACGGTTATCCCTTATTTTCACCGATTTATTGAAAAATATCCAACCCCAAAAGCATTGGCTGAAGCAGATGAGCAGGACGTACTGAAGACATGGGAAGGATTGGGTTATTATTCCCGCGCCCGCAACTTGCAAACGGCTGTTAAAGAAGTGGTTGCCAGTTACGGCGGTGAAGTACCGGATACGCCTGAAGATTTGGGTGCATTAAAAGGTGTTGGCCCTTATACAAAAGGTGCCATTTTATCAATTGCGTTTGATCAGCCAGAACCTGCAGTGGACGGGAATGTCATGCGTGTTCTTTCCCGCGTGCTGCTTGTTGACGATGATATTGCCAAATCCAGTACAAAAAAACGGTTTGAAAAGCTGGCGGCAGCACTTATTTCAAAAGAAGATCCGTCGTCGTTTAACCAAGGAATCATGGAATTGGGGGCGCTTGTTTGTACGCCGAAATCACCTGCATGTCTGCTTTGCCCACTACAACGGCATTGCCGGGCATTTGCACAGGGATTGGAAGAAGAGTTACCGGTTAAATCGAAAGGGAAAAAACAAAAAACGGTTCCCTATGCTGCATTATTAATCAAAAATGAGCATGGTCAATATGTGATTGAAAAACGTTCCGATCACGGTTTATTAGCTAATCTTTGGCAGTTTCCAATGGTTCCAATCGATGAAATTGGAATGGATCATATAGCAAATTGGCTATTCGCCGAGTATGGTTTGCGGATCAACCTGGGTGCTGAAGCTGGGACCCTCAAACATATTTTTACCCATTTAATTTGGCAATTAAACATATATTACGCTACTACAAAGCAGACAGAGACGGCTGATGATCGGATCCGCTTTGTGAACCAGTCTGATTTGGCAGCCTACCCATTTCCTGTTTCCCATCAAAAGATGCTGAAATATATTGGGTAAATGGTGGATTTGATTAAGGATCCTTTACTTCGAGGCGTCATTTGTGAGGTAAATTTTACCTATTATTTAGTTTGGATAACTTCCGCTATGTGGAGCATGTTAAGTAGTGCGGAGGTGATATTGATGGCTAAGAACAACAAACAGGGTGCAAATGTTCAAAAGGCTTCCCAAGGTCAATTCGGTACTGAATTTGCATCTGAGACAAACGCTCAAAAAGTGAAGCAGCAAAACAATAAAGCTGCTCAAGGACAGAGCCAAGGCCAATCTCAATTTGGTACTGAATTTGCATCTGAAACAGAAGCACAAAAAGTAAGAAAACAAAATCAAAAATCTCAACAAAATAAGCAGTAACCACCTACCCCGATTTTTGCAAAAAGAGTTTCCTGCCCAGGAAGCTCTTTTTGTCATTATGAGCTTGTACAGCTGATTTCTGTGTCCTACAGAACATGGGCGGCTTTGGCAGAAGATCCCCACCTCGATGAGAAGCGGAAATACAAGCCAACGAGCAAGGAAGGCCGGCTTAAAACGGGCTTGCGCTCAGATGTCGGGATAGCCTTTTGAAGGGGTATGTTATTTTACCCGGACTTTTTGAACATCCTTTTGAAATGGCGGTTTGAGCTTTTCCTATTCCAGTTATTTACGTTATAATGATCATAAAGGGTGAGGAAGGGTAGATAATATGGCAGGTCCCGAAGCAGGTTCAAAAATTGAAATACATAGTTATAAACATAGCGGCCAACTACACCGAATATGGAAGAACAGTCTGGTTCTAAAGGGTACTGACTCCGTTGTCATTGCGGCAAATGATAAAACTGATGTTATCGAAAGTGATGGACGAACATGGGTAACCAGAGAGCCGGCAATTTGCTACTTTGATGCGAACTTTTGGTTTAATATTATCGGCATGCTGCGAACGAATGGGATTTATTATTATTGCAATATTGGATCTCCATTTGTGTATGATGAAGGAGCTTTGAAATATATTGACTATGATTTGGATGTAAAAGTATACCCGGATATGACCTTTGATATTCTTGATGAAGATGAATATGAAGAACATAAAAAGCAAATGAATTATCCGGATGTAATTGATCGGATTTTACATAGAAATTTGGACATTTTATTAAGATGGATTCACCAGCGGAAAGGTCCATTTGCCGCTTATTTTGTTGATCAATGGTATGAGATGTATCTGACATACAGGTAGTTTTTTCGCCGAATTTTTGTTAAGAGTATAGCGTCTATAACAAATGATAACCACAATTATCGAGACAGTGAGCTATTTAGTTGCTCGCTTGCACCATTCACTTTATAATACTGGGCGTAACCAATGATATCCTGTCATAAACGAATTGATTAAAGAAATAATATATACACTAGAGAAGTTCCTTGTTACACTGTAGCAAGGGTTTTCTATTGTTACGCACAAGGTAGGTGCAATCATGAGTAGTATTAAACAATATTTACGGTTTGTGAAACCATATAAATGGAAAATCGTCTGGACGGTACTGATCGGGATTATTAAATTTGCGATCCCATTACTCATGCCATTGATTTTAAAATATGTAATCGACAATATTATTAGTGTCGATGATTTGACTCATGCGGAAAAACTGCACAAACTATTTTGGATAATGAGTGGAGCGTTTGTCGTCTTTATCATTTTGCGTCCGCCAGTTGAGTATTATCGACAGTATTTGGCGCAATGGGTTGGGAATAAAGTCTTGTACGATATCCGTGATCGCTTGTTTGACCATATCCAAAAACTGAGCTTGAGATTTTATGCCCAGACAAAAACCGGCGAAATTATTTCCCGGGTAATACATGATGTCGAACAATCGAAAGTCTTTGTCATTACTGGACTGATGAATGTTTGGCTGGATATGATTACAATTGTTATTGCGATTGGGATCATGCTGACGATGAATATTCCGTTGACAATTGTCGCAATCATCCTTTTTCCGTTTTTCGGTTTTTCTATTAAGTATTTTTATGGGAGATTACGTCGGTTAACCAGGAATAGATCGCAGGCGCTTGCCGAAGTCCAGGGACACTTGCATGAGCGGGTCCAAGGATTGCCGGTAACGAGAAGCTTTGCACTTGAAGATTATGAGCAATCCCAATTTGATAAACGCAACATGAATTTTCTTGATCGGGCGCTGCTGCATACAGACTGGAATGCTAAAACATTTGCAGTAACCAATACCATTACTGACCTTGCTCCATTATTAGTCATTGCCTTTGCCGGGTACCAGGTGATTAACGGTCATCTGACAATAGGAACGATGGCTGCTTTTTATGGCTATATGGAGCGCGTGTACAGCCCTTTGCGTCGCCTGATCAATTCATCAACGACTTTGACACAATCAATCGCCTCGATCGATCGTGTATTTGAATTTATGAATGTAAAATATGATATAACGGATAAACCTGATGCAAAGGAACTCCGTCATGCAGAAGGAACGATTGATATAGAGAACGTGTCGTTTCAGTATGAGGAAGAAGAGCCTCCCGTGCTGAAGGATGTTTCTTTACATGTGAAAAAAGGTGAAACTATTGCCTTTGTTGGCATGAGCGGAGGTGGAAAGTCAACAATTGTTAGCCTGATACCCCGATTCTATGATGTTACAGCTGGTTCCATTAAGGTAGATGGCATGGATGTCCGTGATTTAAAGGCTCGTTCATTGCGTGATAACATTGGTATGGTACTTCAGGATAATACGCTATTTTCCGAATCGATCGCTATGAATATTCGTATGGGAAAACCTGATGCAACCGATGAAGAGGTGGTTGCGGCCGCTAAAGCAGCGAATGCAGACATCTTTATCAAGGATTTACCTCATGGATACGACACCTTGGTTGGGGAACGCGGTGTAAAATTGTCTGGTGGACAAAAACAACGAATCGCCATCGCCCGTGTCTTCTTGAAAAATCCGCCAATCCTGATTTTTGACGAAGCAACCTCTGCCCTTGATTTGGAAAGTGAGCACACCATACAGGAAGCGATGGAAAAACTGGCATCAGACCGGACCACATTTATTGTCGCCCACCGTCTGGCAACGATTACCCATGCCGATCGCATTGTTGTTATTGAAAATGGCAGGATTATCGAAGTCGGCTCACATGATGAACTGATGCAAAAACAAGGCAGCTATTATGATTTATATCAAGTACAGAATCTTGATCAGGACGAACCGGTACGTGCAAAATCGCATTAGTTTGTAAAAAACTCCCCCGTTGAGCCTGCTGACATAAGAAAACATGAAGAAACCTTATAAAATCAACGTTTTCAGGGGGGATACCATACAAACTAACTTCAATTGTACTCTTTGACTTTATGCCTAAAAAGGTACCGGCAACAAGTATTGTAATTTATCCGAGGTTAGTATCCCTCCAACAACAAAATCCGCTGCGATGTGTAAAACAACCGCTGTGAGAAGAACACCGCTAAGCATAGCAAGAATAAAAAAGAGATAGTGACTTGAGTCTTTTACTTATTATAGCCGGCTTCTTTTTGTGGGCGGCTGGGGAGGGTTGGGATTATTATTTATGGCTAGCTGTGCTTTGCTCGCCTCCATTTTAAATATTATAATCATGGCGCTCATAACACGGTTTAAATGGAAGAACTCTGAAAATTAACCGGCTATCCATTTTCTTTTAATGACAAATGCTTCTATTTCCGCTATACTATAATCAACAATTATCGAAAGGGTGAACAAAGGGAACATGAAGTACTAATCCTGTTTTTTAAAAGAATGAATTCCATAGGAGTATGATAACAGCAGATTGTAAACTCGAAATCTGTGTGCCCTCTTGCTGTATTATTTTTCATGCTCTCATGGAACGATTTCAGAACAGGATTAGCCTTTATCCTTTGTGATAAATACCCGTATGAAATGAGCGATATGTATGCCCATTTCCTTTTTTTGGCGACTCCTGTTCTGAATGTAGAATAGGGGTTTTTCTTATGCAGTTACCCTCCCCTATTCCCATCCTTCATAGATACGGAGATGATTTTATGACAATTTTAGAAGCACATCATATCAAACACAGTATCAAAGACCGGGAACTATTTTCGATAGAGCATTTAGTTGTTCATGCCAAAGACCGTATTGGTTTAGTCGGGAAGAACGGCTCAGGAAAAACAACTTTGCTCAACCTCCTTGCCGGTAAGATTCCGCCAGAACAAGGTACGATTCACATGCATACTTCCGTGGAATTATTGCCACAATTAAAAGAGAAGCGTGATGAAAAAAGCGGCGGGGAAGTGACGCAGGCTTATATCGTAGAAGCTTTACAGAAGCAAACCGGCCTCCTTCTTGCTGATGAGCCGACAACCAATCTGGATACAGCCCATATTGAATGGCTTGAAAAACAGCTGTCCCATTGGCAGGGAGCATTAATTGTCGTCTCTCATGATCGCAATTTTTTAGATAAACTATGCCAGCAAATTTGGGAAATTGATGAAAAGAGCATCCAAATTTATTCCGGCAACTATACAGCATACCGGGAGCAGAAGGAAAAAGAAATCGAAAAACAACGTCTGGATTATGAGCATTATCAGCAGAAAAGAAGGCAGCTTGAGCAGGCGATACAGAAAAAAGAGCAAAAAGCACAGCGGGTAACTAAAACACCAAAAAGTAAAATTGGTTCCACGGAAGAATCATTAAAAGGAGCGAAGCCCTACTTTGCGAAAAAGCAGAAAAAGCTGCAAAAAACATCCAAAGCTTTGGAAAGCCGATTAGAAAATCTGGAAAAAGTGGAGAAGGTAAGAGAGGCTGCTCCCTTGAAAATGACACTTCCCCATCAAGAAAAATTGCAGCAGAAAATTATTTTACGAATAGAGGATGTAGAAGGTGCTGTTCCCGGGAAACAATTATGGAAAAAAGCCAGTTTAAATATAAAGAGCGGAGATAAGGTTGGCATCATCGGCCCAAACGGAGCAGGCAAAACAACGTTTATTAAAAAAATAATGAATAGAGATTCCGGCATCACGTTAAATCCGTCTATTAAAACAGGTTATTTTCAACAGGATTTATCTACCTTAAATCAGGAAAAGTCGATTCTGGAAAATGCCAAAGAAACCTCTAAGCAGGATGAAACCCTGATTCGGACGGTTTTAGCAAGACTGCATTTCTATGGTGATGATGTATTTAAGCCTGTTCACGTGCTTAGCGGCGGTGAGCAGGTTAAGGTGGCATTTGCAAAGCTATTTGTCAGTGATATCAATATGCTTATTCTGGATGAGCCGACAAACTACCTCGATATAGAGGCGGTCGAAGCATTAGAGGGTCTGCTTCAAGCCTATGAGGGTACTGTTTTATTTGTATCCCATGACCGGCAGTTTATCGAAAATATCGCAACCAAGGTCATTGAAATAAATCAGCAGCAGCTCACCTTTTTTGATGGGAACATCCAGCAGCTCCATCAAGAACCAACGGAAAAAGAGACGCAAGAAGATCCAATCGAACAGCAGTTAATGATTATTGAAACGAAGATAACAGAAACATTAAGCAAGCTCAGCCTGGAGCCATCGGATGAACTGGATCAGGAATTTCAAAAGCTTCTCCAGCAAAAACGCGCGCTTTTAAATCAGCAAAAGGAATGATAGAATAAGATTTGTTCAGCAGGAGGTTCTCTCTCCTGCTTCTCTTTTATACCTATTTCAGAAAAGAACTTCACCATGGAGTAAACAACGAAATCAATCGATAGAGCAGCCATAGAACTAAACCATGTCAGCTATTCTGATGAAGATTTAGATATTATTACTCGATCGAAAAAAGGAAGGACTCGATCGAAACCAAGAGGCGCCGCATGGATATAATGAAAGAACCACACAAGTAATTGATACCATTCCAAGGGGGAAACATGCATGGAAAAAATCATGATTGTAGAAGACGACTTGAAAATTGCCGAATATCTTCATTCCTATATTACGAAATACGGTTATGCGGTTGCTGTAACGGATGATTTTGAACATTTAATGGATGCATTTAACAAGGAACAGCCAGATCTTGTTTTGCTTGATATAAATTTACCTAGTTATGATGGTTATTATTGGTGTCGGCAAATTCGTAAACAGTCGATTTGCCCGGTCATTTTCATTTCTGCACGCACCGGAGAAATGGACCAGGTCATGGCATTGGAAAATGGTGGGGACGACTTCATTACCAAGCCATTTTCTCCGGATATTGTCATGGCCAAAATTCGCAGCCAACTAAGGCGGGCGTATGGAGAATATGCAGTGAAGCACGAGGAAAGAGTGTTAGTTAAAGAAGGACTGCGGTTGTTCCCCGAACGATTCGAATTGCGGTTGGGAGATGATGTTGTGTCCTTGACAAAGAAGGAAACGGATATCTTGGAAAGTCTGATGGATCGGTATCCGCGTGTTGCCGGCAGAGAGGATTTGCTGGAAAAACTATGGGATGAGCAAGCATATGTGGATGAAAATACACTAAATGTAAATATCACCCGCGTTCGGAAAAAGTTTCAGGAGCTTGGGATTGAGGACGCGGTAGAAACAGTAAGGGGTGCAGGATATCGGCTTCAGATTACGTGGAAGGAGGACTAGACAATGAAACTGTTTATTCGCGAACATGTTTTGCTAATCATTGTGCAATGTCTCCAATGTGTGATTATTCCTATTATATTATGTCTGGATGGCTACCGGAATATCAAGTTAATCGGTTATGCCATCTTTCTTTCATTTTTCTTCCTTATCTGTTACCTCATCTACCGGTATGTGAGCAGACGCTATTTTTACCAAAAACTATCCCAACCGATGAAAACATTGGATGCATCGCTGGAACAAACCGATCAGACACCGATATCCCATGCGCTTGATCAATTGTTGCATACGCAATACCGCTTATATCAAGAACAACTCCGAACTGCAATGGATCAACAGGACGAGCACTTAATGTTTATGGATCGCTGGGTACACCAGATGAAAACGCCGCTCTCTGTAATTCGGTTAACCGCGCAAAATCTGGATGAACCGGAATCTTCAAGCATTCGGGAGGAAACCGATCGCATCAGTAATGGGTTAAATACCGTATTGTATATGGCGCGACTGCGAACCATTGAGGAAGATTTTCATATCAAACCGGTTGTTCTGTCCAAACTTGCACATGAGGTGAATCAAGAAAATAAGCGATTTTACATACGTAATGAAGTCTATCCGCAGCTACACGAAGCAAAATCTGGGATAACGGTTGAAACAGATGAGAAATGGCTGTTTTTCATGCTGTCACAGCTTGTCCATAATGCTGTAAAATATTCTGCCGGAAAGGATAAGCGCATTATCCTGTCATTGTACGAACGAGACGGAGAAGCAGTACTGGAAGTGAAGGATTTTGGCATTGGTATCGCTGTTGCTGATCAAAAACGCATTTTTAATAAATTTTACACCGGAGAAAATGGACGCAAATATCGTGAATCCACGGGGATGGGCCTTTATCTGGTGAAAGAAGTATGCAACAAGCTGGAACATGGTTTAGAATTTGATTCCGAGGTAGGCAAAGGAACAAGCATAAGGATCATTTTTCCCCAGTCGCAAAATCTTACATCGGTGTAAGAAACGTGAAAGCATAATCGATAGTAACTCCTTATCAATCGCGCTATACTAATTCCAGAAAAGATGTTCAAGAGCGTGCTTAAAAAGACTGGTAATAATAATGACACAGCAATCCTGGTCTTTTTGAACGCGATCAGAAACGAGCTGGAAAGGAGAACGATGATGCTTAAACTAACCAATGTAGGCAAAGTATATGAGGGAAAAGTTGCTTACAGGGCATTGACCGATATTAATTTAGAAATTGAAAAGGGGGAATTTGTCGCAATTATGGGGCCGTCTGGCAGTGGGAAAACGACATTGCTCAATATTATTTCCACAATTGATGCCCCAACAACCGGAGACGTGGCAATCGAAGGGAAAAACCCGCACACGCTCAAAAAAAATGCACTCGCCAAATTTCGCCGGCAGGAACTTGGGTTTGTGTTTCAGGATTTTAACTTACTGCACACGTTGACCGTGGAGGAAAATATCGTTTTGCCGTTAACGTTAGACGGGAAACCAGTAAAGGAAATGAAGGAGAAAGCCCAACAAATTGCCGATGTATTAGGGATTACTTCTATTATGGGAAAGCGGACATACGAAATTTCTGGCGGTCAGGCACAGCGGGTTGCCGTTGCACGGGCTATGATTCATGAACCAAAGTTGTTACTTGCGGATGAACCGACTGGAAACCTTGATTCAAAGGCGTCCAAAGATGTGATGGAAATGCTTGTGTCCATTAATAAACAGGAAAAAACAAGTTTATTGATGGTGACACACGACCCACAGGCAGCCAGTTATTCAGATCGTGTCATATTTATTCGGGATGGCAAGCTGCATTCCGAAATCCACCGCGGGGACAGCAGGCAGGCATTCTTCCAGAAAATCATTGATATGCTTTCCTTGATGGGAGGGGATGACAATGACTTTTCGTCAGTTCGCGTTTAATAATGTTTTACGCAACAAACGGCTATATGTCGCCTATTTCCTAAGCAGCATGTTTACGGTGATGGTATTTTTCACGTTTGCCATTTTTGCCTTTCATCCTGCTTTTTCAGGGGGATCGGTGAATTCAAAGGCAATGTTTGGTATGGCAGTTGCCGGTGGGATTATCTACGTTTTTTCTTTCTTTTTTGTATTGTATTCGATGAGTTCATTCTTGCAATCGAGAAAGAGAGAGTTTGGGTTGTTGATGATCCAGGGGGCATCCAGCGGGCAAATTCGTTGGATGGTATTTTTGGAAAATATGCTGATTGGCTTTTTTGCAACTGTTGGCGGGATAGTACTTGGACTAGTATTTGCTAAAGTGATCCTCATGCTTGCGGAAAATGTGCTGATCATTAGCGAGTCGCTGGATTTTTATTTTCCAACACTAGCAATTATCATAACGTTTATTAGCTTCATCATCTTGTTTTTGTTTATATCCTTGTTTGTTTCGTTTATATTAAGGACAAAGAAACTGATTGATTTGATCAAGGGAGATAAACAGTCAAAAGGGGAGCCAAAAGCTTCTGCATTACTGGCCATTTTTGCTGCGCTATTGTTGATAGCCGGGTATGCAACTGCATTATTTGTCAAGGGTACAATGGTCGTTATGGTGATGGTTCCGGTTATTATTGTGGTAATCCTCGGAACCTATCTGCTGTTCACCCAGTTGAGTGTGTCCATCATTCGCCGCTTGAAAAAGAATAAACCAATTTTTTGGCGGCAAACGAATATGCTGCTTTTCTCTGACCTGTCATTTCGATTGAAGGATAATGCCAGAACATTTTTCATGGTGGCGATTATTTCTACGGTAGCTTTCAGTGCGATTGGAACGCTGTATGGTTTTCAATCGTATCTGACAAATGGAATGAAAGAAGCCAATCCATATTCCATTACGTATTATCCGCTTGAAGATGAGAGTAAAACCGATATGAAGCAAGACGTTAAGCAGATTAATACGATTTTACAAGAAGAAAACATTCAGGCAGCAACGGAAAAGGTAACATTAAATTACTTCGATCTTGGAGATAACCAGAATGTCTTAATAGCCAAGGCATCGGATTATAATCGATTTGCCAGGCTCATTGACGAAAAGGAACTGCATCCAAAAGAAAATGAAGCGGTTGTGATGGATAATAGTCAGAGCTTGACGAATACAAATGAGGGTGAAACCTTGATGAAATCCCCGGTTAAACTGGATGATGGCAGGGAGATTCAACCTTATCGAAAAGCAACTTCCAGTGTACTACCTGAATTTAGAGCTTACTATGTTGTCAATGACCATGTATATGATCAACTGGGAAAACCGGTAAGAAGCGGGGATCATTTTGTTTGGCAAGCAGAATCCGGTCAATCCGATCAACTCATTAACGCCGGCAAAAAAATATCTGAACAAGTTGGATTTACAGCACAAGCATTCGATTATATAGATTACCAAATCAATAAAGCCTATGGTCCAATTATGTTTATTGGCTTATTCATCGGGATTGTGTTCTTTGTATCGGCAGGAAGTTTCCTCTATTTCCGATTGTATACCGATTTGGATGAGGATAAGCAGAAATTCGGTTCCATTGCCAAAATCGGGCTGACGCAACGGGAATTGAAAAAAGTCGTGAACAGACAAACAGCGATCCTATTCTTCGCACCAATTGTTGTTGCCTTGGTACATGGAGCGGTCGCACTTACAGCATTGGCGCACCTTTTCGAATATAATTTGTTTAAGGAGGCTTCTCTTGTACTGGGAGGATTTGCCCTTATCCAAATTGTTTATTTCTTGATTGTACGGTATTTCTATGTGAAGCAGATTAGGTCGGCGATTTATTAACAAGATTATTGTCCTATCAAAAACGCACCCTTCGCAGTTAAAGGGTGCGTTTTTAAGATTAAGTTATTTACTCATTTCCTGAAATGCATGATCACACGCTTCAATCGTTGTATCGATATCAGCTTCGGTGTGTTCGGTCGTTAAGAACCAGGCTTCATATTTGGATGGGGCCAGATTAATGCCTTGATTTAACATTAATTGAAAGAAGGTCGCGAATGCCTCTCCATCGCTTGCTTCAGCCTCAGCATAGTTGGTAATTTCCCCGTTTCCGAAATATACGGTCATGGCGCCACATAAGCGGTTGATCGAAATTGGCACACCGTGTTCGGCAGCTTTTTCCAGAATGCCAGCTTCCAAACGTGCGCCCAAGCGATCGAGTTTTTCATAGACACCATCTTCGTGTAATACCTCCAGGCAAGCAATTCCGGCGGCCATCGAGGCTGGATTTCCTGCCATGGTCCCGGCTTGGTAGGCGGGTCCAAGCGGCGCAACCTGTTCCATGATGTCTTCACGTCCACCGTACGCACCGATTGGCAAACCACCACCGATAATTTTACCCATGGCGGTCATGTCCGGTTCAATGCCATAAATCTGTTGAGCGCTGCCGTATGTAAACCGAAAAGCCGTGATTACTTCATCATAAATCACTAATGCACCAGCAGCATGCGTAATGTCGTTAACCGATTGTAAGAAACCTTCATGCGGTTCGACAATGCCAAAGTTGCCAACGATTGGTTCTACTAACACCGCAGCAACGTCATTTCCCCATTTATCCATGGCTTCTTGAAATGCGTCAAGGTCGTTAAAAGGGACGGTAATAACATCTTCAGCAACTGCTTTCGGAATACCAGCGGAGTCAGGTGTTCCCAGTGTTGCCGGACCAGATCCTGCCTGGACTAATACGGAGTCAAAATGTCCGTGGTAACAGCCGGCAAATTTAATTACCTTGGTACGATCAGTATATGCGCGTGCCACTCGAACGGTTGTCATGACTGCTTCCGTCCCAGAGTTGGTAAACCGCACCTTGTCAAGGGAAGGAATCGCTTCTTTGAGCATTTTGGCAAATGTGTTTTCCAAGCGGGTTGGTGTACCATACAGTGTCCCGTTTGTTGCGGCGTAGGTGATTGCCTCCGCGATATGTGGGTGTGCATGCCCGGTGATAATCGGACCGTATGCGCCAAGGTAATCAATATATTTATTGCCATCTACATCCCAAAAGTACGCTCCTTTTCCATGCTCCATATAAACCGGAGCGCCACCGCCAACGGCTTTATAGGAACGAGAAGGTGAATTGACCCCGCCAACAATATGGGTAAGTGCCTCTTCGTGTAATTGTGTTGATTTTGTCAAATCCATATTTATAAATGCCTCCTTATTCGGGGATTAATCCTTTGTTGCTTTAGCACTTTAAAACAGTGGGAGACTAACCCCCCGTTTCCTATTTTACACGACTTTTTTCTGTTTCGCAGTATCGACATGTTGAATGATGAAAAGATGACAACCTTCTCTTGGGATAGGCATATATATGGTACAAGCAGGAAAGTGAAGAAGGAGAATTCGTTATATGCATATATTTTTATGGATTGTGTTGATCGTTCTCATCTGTATCATTATTGGCAGCAGTCTAATTAGTTTTATTCGCGATTGGCCCTTGCATAATCGGCGTTTCGAGATGAAAGATGTTCGTTTTTCCTCAGAAATTTTTTATACCCTATTAGTGATTTATGTCCTGGTCATTCTTGGTTTTGCACTGATTTATTTTATTCTTTCCTTTGAGCATGTGACATTGGCGGAGGGTGGTGAGCTAAGAGAGGTGGGGGTAATCGGCACACTGATTCATTCCATCTATTTTAGCGGTGTGACGTTGTTGACGATTGGCTATGGCGACATCGCGCCGGTTGGAATTGGTCGATTTATTGCCTTGGTGGAAGCACTGATTGGATATGTACTGCCAACCGCGTTTGTCCTGAAGCTGGTGCAATATTCCTATCATAGCCGCGATCATTAGCAAACAGAACTTGTACATGTTATAGTATTGTTAGAATATTGTAATGGAGGGATGTAGCATGTCTGTTGAAGTAGGAAAAACAGCACCAGATTTCACATTACCAAATCAAAACGGTGAGCAGGTAAGCTTGAAGGATTTCCGTGGAAAATATGTTGTTCTTTATTTTTATCCGAAAGATATGACTCCCGGCTGTACAACGGAGGCCTGTGACTTCCGCGATCAGCATGAAAGCTTTGGTGAACTTGATGCCGTTATTATCGGGGTGAGCCCAGACCCAGTCGATCGTCATCAGAAATTCATTGACAAACACGATTTACCGTTTCAACTTTTGGCCGATGAAGATCATCAGGTTGCTGAAGAATATGGCGTGTGGAAATTGAAGAAGAACTTTGGCAAGGAGAGTTACGGACTGGAGCGTTCGACGTTTATTATTGATAAGGAAGGCAAGGTACAAAAAGAATTCCGCAAAGTTCAGGTCAAGGGTCACGTGGACGAAGCATTGCAATTCATTCGCGACAATCAGGAATAGGAACAAAGGATAGTCCTTCGATCGGGGCTATCTTTTTTAGTATTAGTCTTTCTTATGTTCTATCATTTCTCTCCTGTGAATAGACTATCACTAACAAATCTATTAACGAGGTGGAATGAATGGAACTAAGAGAAGATACAAGGACGTATACAGTCAGAAGGATAACGGCATATTCAGGTGTGAAACGTGGAATCGATATGATGGTCAGTCTTCTGGTGTTGCTATTGTCCGCGCCAGTGATATTGATCATCTATATGATTCTCCGTAAAAAAGAAGGAACCCCCTGTTTACTGCGAGAGGAACGGGTAGGCAAGGATAATCGGATCTTTACGATGTGGTCATTTCGGACAACCACAGTTCCATCGCGAGTTATTCGTGGTTTTCCGCCATACGCGTTTGCGAATTCATGGACAGAGGGGGTGCCGGATTC
The DNA here is from genome assembly GCF_040812445.1 of Lentibacillus sp. L22. Taxonomy (NCBI): domain Bacteria; kingdom Bacillati; phylum Bacillota; class Bacilli; order Caryophanales; family Bacillaceae; genus Lentibacillus; species Lentibacillus sp. L22. Next base: position 37,019 of record NZ_JBFNXI010000029.1, read on the forward strand.
CTTTATCCGACAAGCAGATACGGGGATTCGGGTTACAAAAATTGGTGCATTTTTATATAAATACAAGCTTGATAAGTTACCGCAATTCATGAACATTTTAAAAGGTGATATGAGTTTGGTTGGTCCGCAGCCGGAAATACCGGAACTCGCCGATTATTATAACGTGGTTCAACAAAAGCGGCTGCAAATACGTCCGGGAATGACCGGATATGCACAAGCAAACGGATTGGTCACCGAAGAAAAGCATGGTCGGAAAATCGCCTATGATCTCTATTATTTGCGTAACTATTCATTCTGGTTTGATATCAAAATCATTTGGTACTCCCTTTTTCGCAGGGCGCTTAATTAAATTTTAGCCAGCTTCTTTCTGTTCAAATAAGCGGAAAACGTTTACGATAGAAAGAGAACGCATCAAGCAAGGAGGGAAAACCAGTGACTATTCTTTTTTCTTCACAACCATCAAGCAAACACCGGGAAAGACTAATGAAGCAGTTTCCGGAACAATCATTTACGTTTTGTAACACAATGGATGAAGCTATTTCCTATTTGCCGGAAGCTGAGGTGCTGGTAACTTACGGAGGGGATTTGACAGCTGATTTGCTTGAACAGGCAACACAGTTAAAATGGATGATGATCCTATCCGCGGGAATGGATAAAATGCCGTTAAAAGCAATTGAAAAACGGGATATTCTTGTTACCAATGTACGGGGCATCCATCAAACACCAATGGCTGAGTATGCCATAGCGATGCTTTTGCAAGTATTTCGCCAGAGCAAAACAATTATTAAAAATGAGACAAACCATGTTTGGGATAAGCAGATACACATCGTGGAACTAAACGGGAAAACGATGCTTATTGTGGGTGCAGGGGCAATCGGACAAGAAGTTGCACGTCTGGCCAAGGCATTCCGGATGCAGACAATCGGTGTATCGAAAAGTGGGAAAACAGTTGAACATTTTGATGAAAATCATCCGAATCATGAGTTGGAAAAATTGCTGCCAAAAGCAGATGTTGTCGTGTCAGTCCTGCCAAGCACACCGGAAACAAGCTATTTTTATACGGAAAAACACTTTCAGCTTATGCCCGAACATGCCGTTTTTTTAAACATGGGACGCGGGGATGTGGTAGCAAGTGATGTACTATTACAGGCTGTCCGTAATAGGGAAATTGCCCATGCTGTTTTGGATGTCCAGGAACAAGAACCGCTTCCAGATAACAGTCCATTTTGGGAGGAAGAGCGTATTACAATTACGCCACATATATCAGGTTTATCACCACATTATGTCACCAGGGCATTAGAGATTTTCAGTAAAAACTTATCGATTTACCTGGAGAATCGGACTGACTTCATCAACCAAATTGATGTATCAAGGGGGTATTAACGGTGGTACGAATTTATACGCGATCAGGGGATAAAGGTACAACATCATTAGTATATGGAAAACGGGTGCCAAAAAATGATTTACGGGTGGAGGCTTATGGAACCTGCGATGAAGTAAATTCGATGATCGGACTGGCCTTAAGCTTTTTGGATAAGGAACAATGGGATGGAAAGGATAGCTTTCTGCAAAGTATGCACCGGGTACAGACTATTTTATTTCACGTGGGAGCTGAGCTGGCGACCCCCAATGATAAAGAAGTAAAATGGAAACTAAAACAAGAGTACATTGATGAATTGGAACGGCAAATTGATGCATGGGACAAGCATTTGGAACGATTGCATAACTTTATCCTGCCGTCCGGTCATTGTGCATCAAGTGCGCTACATACTGCACGTACGATAGCGAGACGTGCCGAACGTACTGCCGTCGGATTAGAGTCTGAACTGGCGAACCCGCTTGTTGTCTCCTATTTAAATCGATTATCCGATTATTTATTTGTAGCAGCACGATACGTGAACCAAAGCCTGGGCGGAACTGAAACAACGCTGAAGGCAGATATTTAAAAATGAGAAGCAAGCATAATCTTCTATATGGAGATGCTTGCTTTATTATTTTCAGGTGATAATAATTCTTGAAAGGGAATATACTTGTATTGACAGAACTTGAGTGGAACAGTTACACTAATTATAAGAATTACAATCTAATAATTTGACCAGTTAATTTTTGGATTTCTTTTTTTGAACATCCTCTGTATTATTAAAGGAAAGTGGGGTGCATGACGATGTCTGAACAAAGATTGCGTGAAGCGATTAGTACTTTAAAAGAATCAGGCGTAAGGATCACACCACAACGTCATGCGGTTCTTGAATATTTGCTTAATTCCAGTACTCACCCAACAGCAGATGATATCTATAAGGCACTTGAAGGGAAGTTTCCCAATATGAGTGTTGCCACCGTCTATAATAATTTACGTGTATTAAGGGAAATTGGCTTGGTGCGTGAATTGACATATGGCGATTCATCCAGCCGTTTTGATTGTAACACAACGCAACACTATCATATTATTTGTGAAGAATGTGGGAAGATTGTTGATTTCCATTATCCAAGCCTGGATGAGGTGGAGTCACTTGCCGAACAGGTGACAGGATTTAAAGTTAGTCATCACCGGTTGGAAGTTTACGGGAAATGCGAAGACTGTCAGGGACTTGAAACACAAAAGCACTAATATTTTTTATTTGAAAACACCAGCTGTAAATGACTACGGCTGGTGTTTTTGTTGTTCAGAAGATATTGTTATGATCACGCTCATTGGTTATTCACCATTTTTTTCTTTTGCCTTCATTTCTTCCCGGAAACGCCGTTTATTATAACGTTCATCAAATTCCTTGCCTTCGAGTTCCTTATCGAGGGTTAATGGTTGCTTGCAGTGCATACAGGCATCAACCCGTCCCAGCATTTTAGTTGGCTTGCCACAGCTTGGACAAATAATTGGCACAGCCCTGGTCGACAACATGCCGATCCAAAAGTAAACAACACAGCTAAAGATAACCGCAAGCATTCCCAAAATGAAAAAGATCGCCATTAACCAAGGTATCTTTTTGGTTAAAATACCGACATACATAAGGGCAATCCCGAAAAAGATTAAGCTCAAGGCAAAAGTACGAATCTTATTGATTTTACTGGAATAGACTATTTGTTGATCAGCCATGGGTGGTATTCCTCCTTCAATAGTACACAAGCAAGTATAGCATATTTTAAACGATATTTCGTTTCGGAAAAAGGATATTGCGGTTTTTCGGCGAATTATATTACTATTGAGCGTGTTCAATATCTGGATAAAATGGAATAAAAATAAATGGGACGGGTGATTCTGCCCCTTTTTGAACATGCTTACCTTACATATGGCTGGAAAACAACGTCCCTTTTGTGGAGAAAAGTCAAATACTAACATACGTTCAACCGACAATTACTGAAGAATAACAGCAATCTGATTAACCATGTGTTGCCCCTTCACCGATTGGAGCTTCACTTAATGGAGGAATGGAAATGGAAGATTTACTACGGCCAATTTATCAGGAACGAGCAAGTGATGTTAACACGCTCGGCGTATTAGTGATCGAAAAGCTGAAACCTAATAGCACAATTACCGATAATTTCGATGTCATTTTGTTGATTATTGTGAGGCAGCAAGATCCATCGTGGCATGTTAAGCATTATGAGTTTAATGACCAAACAGCCGCCATGCACGTCGTAACCAACGATCTGTTAATGAAGTGGATTGATACAAGTGGATATCGCAAGGCAATAGCTTGGTTAGTTCATGGAAAAGTTATCTTTGACCGGAATGAATTTATTGCAAATTTGCAAGAGCAGTTAAGAGAATTCCCCCGAGAGAAACGGGATTTACGTAAGGCTATCGAATTTGGCAAACTGATTAAAAGCTATAGTGATGCAAAAGACCTTTATGAATCGGCACAATATAAAGATGCTTACAGCAGAATTGTTAATTCACTGCATTATTTGGCACGTCTTGCAGTTATTGAAAAAGGCTACCATCCCGAGGTAACTGTTTGGAGTCAGGTGAAATCGATCGATCCGGAAGTATATAAGTTATATGATGAGCTAATTGAAAGCCACGAGGAATTAACCAAACGAATAGAGCTGATGATTCTGGCCGCTGACTATGTGATTGCCAATCGTGCAAAGACATCAGCTGCGCATCTATTGGATGTCCTTCAATCAAAGAAGGATCCCTGGACGTACGGCGAACTAGTGTCTGAGCCGCGTGTATCCGCCTATTCACTTGATTTAACAGCGATGATGAGTTACTTGATCGAAAAGGATATTATTCAAACAGAATTAACCGAAACGAAGGGTGCGGGTGTCTACCATCGGAAGTACCGGGTTGATATGGATTGATGGAAATCCCCATTCAGTAAAGGATGCAGTTGTTACACATCTCTTTATCGAATGGGGGTTTGTTATTGGAACTAAATAATATGAAAAGGTGATGTTTAATAATTATGGATGTGGTTAACCTTGGCTTAAAAGCATTATTGCAGGAAATGGCAGGTTGTTAATTGTGATGAGCTTGCGGATCCATATTTAAGATTCAGACATTGAGGGATGTCAAAGGGTTCGATGGAAATAACCTTTGAGATAATAAAGCTTTTACTGATTATGGATATGTTCAATGACGAATGTCCAGTTACCACGTCCAGTGTAAGCTCGTTAATGAAAAGAAATTCTCCATGTTATGGGACAACGAAGTCAATACAGCCTATATAAGCGCGCTGTTCAAAACCACGCCAATTTGAATTTTAACAAACAGGAGGACTGAGACGTAAGCCCACCTTTATCCACCTCTTGAGCACGCGCTATTAGAGAGAGGTACAGTGTATAAGTTCGGACGGTTGAGAAAGACACGATAAGTTTTGAATGTCAAAGGGAAGATTTCAATTAATAGGAAAAGTTTTTTAATAAAAGTAGGCGTTGACTTTGTATTATATGCATGGTAAAGTTAATTTCGTTGCCAAGATGAACGCAATTGAACAAAGCAAACAAGATTAATAAAATAAAATTTCTTGTTGACATAACATTGCAAATCATGGTATTATAATAAAGTCGCTGTTAAGAGACGGTGATCAGAAATTTGCTCTTTGAAAACTGAACAAAACAACCAGTATGTAACAGATGTCAGAGGTTGAGGTTAGAA
>NZ_JBFNXI010000030.1:0-41912 GCF_040812445.1 Lentibacillus sp. L22
CCACCTTCTTAATGTAGTGGGATGAACACCAAGTATGCTGGATGCTTCATCGATGGTATACATGTTAGCGATCCTCCTTATTTTTCTACATAACAAAGTTCGACATAAAATGCGAGAATCCTGCTAAAAAGTAATTAATTTTAAATAATTTAGATTAAACTGTTTTGGAACCCTATTGCTAACCTGATTGCCGTTCGAAAGGAAAACAAAGATAATGAAGCCCTCAAAAAAATCATCGATCTGTATCAATCCGATGAAATAAAAGAATTCGTTGAGGAAAACTTCGACGGATCTGCCATCCCTGCTTGGTAAGAGCAGGGGGTAGCTCCTCTGCTCCAGTTTCGGGCGTGACAAAGGGATGGTTCATTTGTCTCGCCCGAAAGATAGCTTTATTTAAGCAGATTGTTTTGCGTTGTTGCAGCCTACTGATTAGTTTTCTCACTTACCCAATCGATTTTACTTCTTGCTCAATCAACTTTCCTTTATTCAAGCTATCCGCTTCTCACTAATTACTCATGCCTTAGGATTTACATTTATTGCCGGGACGCGTTGCCTGTCACTCTGTCCCACCTCTGTGTAAAGATGGCAGGCAACATAGTGATGTTGTTCGATTTCTTGCCAGGTTGGTTTTTGGTGGGCGCAGATGTCCATTGCCATGGGGAAGCGGGTGCGGAACACGCAGCCGCTTGGCGGGTTGATGGGACTGGGCAGTTCTCCTTGTAAAATAATTCGCTCCCGGCTTTCCTCAATATCAGGATCCGGTATCGGTATGGCCGACAATAATGCTTGTGTATAAGGATGCAGCGGGTTTTCGTAAAGGGTATCACTTGTTGTTAATTCCACCATATTCCCCAGATACATCACACCAATTCGATCGGAAATTTGCTTCACCATCGATAAATCATGGGCAATAAATAAGAACGTTAACCCCTTGGTCTGTTGCAATTCCTTCAATAAATTCACAACCTGAGCCTGCACGGATACATCAAGGGCCGAGATCGGTTCATCGGCAATAATAAATTCCGGATCCAATGCCAATGCCCGGGCAATCCCAATCCGTTGCCGCTGCCCGCCGCTGAATTCATGTGGATAACGGTTGGCATGATCACGATTCAAACCCACCTCTTCCAATAGTTCATAGATTCGTTTTAGCTGTTCCTTCCTACGCGAAAATATACCATGGACTTCCAATGGCTCGGCGATCACTTCCCTGACCGTTGAGCGCGGATTTAATGAAGCATACGGATCTTGAAAAATCATTTGCATCTGTCGGTAAAAATGAAACTTTTCCTTACCGTCCAACTCATGTACATTTTTTCCATCATAAACCACATCACCAGCCGTTTTTTCATAGAGTCCCATGATAGTACGCCCAATCGTTGACTTCCCACAACCTGATTCACCAACCAACCCAAACGTTTCCCCTCTATTAACATGGAAGCTAACATCATTGACGGCCTTTAGTAGCTGACCTTTTCCCATATCAAAGTATTTCTTTAGCTGATTCACCTGCAAAATTTTATCAACCATCATCATCCGCTCCTTGCCAATATCGTCTGGCTGCGCATAGCTCCCGTTTATAAAACGTACCTTCAAGTTTAATCATTTCAATTGATTTACCTGTTTTTGGTGCGTGAATCATGCTGCCGTCACCGCAATACATACCGACATGATGGATTCTGCCCGCTCCATCTTTATGTGCAAAAAATAGTAAATCACCCGGTAATAATCGATCAAAAGGAATCGGCACTCCTTGTTTTGCCTGATCTCCGGCATCCCGTGGTATTTGGTATCCGTTCGCTTGATGCATCACATAAGTAAATCCTGAACAATCAAAACCAAACGCACTCATACCACCCCAAAAGTATTCCAACCCAATAAATTGCTCTGCCGTTTCAATGAGCTTATTTCCGGGTTGCTTCCTTGGCCCCTTCGCAGTTAAAAATTTGCTGACCGACGCCTTTGGCAAAAACAATAAACCATGGGGTGCCACCACTTCGACCCGATCACCATGATCACGTTTTAACGGCAGCCTGGTTTGATAGCTGATTTTTAACACACGCTCTCCAGACATCTTTTCCAACCAGGCGAATTTATCGGTAACTGTAATCATCCATTTGCTTGACCAATCCTGAACTGATACTTTTTTCAGCTGCTGGAATGGAACCCACCCGGGATAGCCACGTTCATCCTTATGCGATGGTTGGGTTGGAATAACAATATGGCACCAACCATCCCGCTCATCGATTACCATCACTTTTTCTCCATACAACAGCTGCGTTTGCACCCGATTTTCATCACATAAAGCTACCTTTCTTAAATAATTCTGGCTGGCAATCCATTGATCGATATCAGTCGGGTTACTTATTGCCGGTTGATCTATCTCCCTTGCAGACTCTGGATTTGTCCAGACCGTTGCAACCTGAACCGCTGTCACCCAACATTGATCTGAAGTTTGATCAAACAACTGCTTGGCACCCCCTCTACTTTACCCCTGGCTCGATGATCAAGGTTTTCGTATACGTTGATAGTGTCGCATATACACCAAATGGTACAGCAAAATTCGGTGTGCAATGACCAATTTGAAAGCCGGCCATCACCGGACAAGATAATTCGCTGAAATACTGTTGGAAGACATCGTCTAACCGAAATGAAGGCTTTTCACTTTTTGACTTGGAGAGAGCGAAATCCCCGATCAATAACCCTGCCAAATGATCCAGTTTACCAGCCATTTTTAACTGATTTAGCATGCCATCAACTCGGTATGGCTCCTCACCAATATCCTCGATCAATAACAACTTATTGGCAGTTTCAATTTCAAACTGTGTCCCCAGCGTACTAATTAATAATGATAGATTTCCACCGACCAATTCACCACCAGCTTCCCCTGATACATAAACGTGCAGTGGTGATAATGTGCCCGAATAACAAAGTTTGGCAGGTGCAAACAGCTGCTGAAACAGGTTTGCAGATAATGTATCAAATGTATCCTTGGCAATATCTGATGCCACCATCGGGCCATGAAAAGTAACGAGTCCCGTTACCTGTCTAATCGCTGTATGCAGGAATGTGATATCGCTATATCCCCAAAAAACTTTCGGATTGTGCTGAATCAAGTCATAGTCCAAATTGGCTGCCAATCTGCCTGTTCCATAGCCACCTCGCGCACAAAAAATAGCTTTTACGGCTGGATCCGCAAACATCATATGGATATCAGCCATGCGCTCCTCATCTGTCCCGGCCAAATACCCATATACCTGATGCACATAGTTGCCTAATTTAACGTTTAGTCCCATCTTCTCAAAAAAAGGTATCCCGCAGTTTAATTCATGCTCATTGATTGGGCCGGCTGGTGCGATGATTCCAATCGTATCCCCCTGCTGCAGACGCTCCGGCTGTATCATGATAAAACCTCTTTCCCTTTACAATTATGTATAGAAAGATGCGGCCCACCTAAACTTTAAGCGGGCCATTTCTTTCATGATCCGGGAGATGCGCTTTCCCGAATTCGTACAGTACGCTCCCATTATCGTGATACGTCCCCGAATCCAGGATACGCTCCAATCTACTTTTACTGCTTATCCGCCCATTTCAATTCCAAATACCCAACCGGATGGCGAACAATGTCGGAAATGTTATCTTTGTAAATGTACACTTGATTATAGTAGTGAATTGGAAAAAACGGCATTTCATCGGCCAACATTTTTTCCGCCTCATACATCTCATCCCAACGTTTCTGCTCATCCTTTTCTGATCTCGCCTGTTTGATTAGTTCATCATACTTCTTATTTGACCATCCTGTCCGGTTCATCGTCGAATCGGTAATAAAGCTTTCCAGGAAATTGATAGGGTCACCATAATCAAATAGGAACGAACTCTGTGATAGTTGATGCTTTAAGGCCTTTTGATCATCTAAAAATACGTTCCACTCGGCATTTTCCAAGGTGACATCAACACCCAGATTGTCACTGAACATATTTTGCAAGGTTTCCGCAATTGCTTTATGATTCTCATTTGTACTGTATGATAATGTAACAGGAGGCAATTCATCATAGTCTTCTTCCTCCATGCCCTCTTTCAACAGTTCCTTGGCTTTATCCGGATTAAATTTTACCAGATCTCCATTCGCCTCTCGAAAATCGGCACCGGATGGATCCTTAAATCCTGGTGAAACAAATGCATGGGCCGCTTCTTCCTTATTTTTCGTCACAAAATCAACAATGTCATCCTGATTGACGGCCATCGCAAATGCTTTACGGATTTTTTCATTTTGGAATGGCTCCTCGTTAACGTTAAACCGATAGAAATAAAGCCCTGCCTGATCTTCAATGACCACATCATCGCCTTCAATCAGCTGCTCAGCCATATCAGATGGGATCTCTGTCATATCCAGCTCATCGCTTTGGAACATTTGATATTCTGTGTTTGTTTCTGGAACCATTGCCCAATCAACTTTATTCAGCTTCACGGTATCTTTATCCCAGTATTGATCATTTTTCACCATTTCAATTTTTTTGTCATGATTCCACTTCTCCATTTTGAACGGACCATTGGCTACAAATGAATCTGCTTCCCCATACCATTTCGGATCATCTTTGGCGACCTCCTCATTGACTGGGAAAAACGCCGGGTTGGAAATGATATTCAGGAAAAACCCAGTTGGTGCTGTCAGTGTAACCTCCAAAGTCTTATCATCTTTGGCAGTCACTTTGACATCATCTGCACTGCCATCTCCATTATTAAATTCCTCCCCGCCTTCAATAAAATAACCTAAAAAGGCCGCTGGTGAACCGGTCTCTGGATCAAGCAACTGTTTCCAGGCAAATTCAAAATCACCGGCTGTTACCGGATCCCCATTCGACCAGTTGGCATCATCACGAATGTGGAAAGTGTATGTTTTTTGATCATCAGATATATCCCAGTTTTCAGCCATCGCCGCTTCTGGTTCATTATCCTTTCCCAGCCGTGTCATGCCTTCCATCAAATTGTTCAAGACATTCCATGACACTGCGTCAAAGCCCTCTGGCGGGTTTAATGATGTCGGTTCCTCTCCGTTATTCATGAGCAATACTTTTTCTTCTGTCTGCGCCGTGCCCCCACCACCACTGTCGTCATCTTTGTCCTTGCCAGCATCTTCATTGGCTGTACACGCAACCAAAACAGTCAGCAATAACGCGAATAACCCTGCTAAAAAGCCCTTCTTCATGAACCTTTCCCCCTTTGAATTATGGGTAATCCCCTTTATTTTGTGGCCGCTTGAGCCAACAGCTGTTTAGCCCTCTCATCTTGCAGCCAGCAGTCCACATGGTGGGTAGCTGACAGCTTCGATTGAAACGGATAAACTTTATCACACACCTCCATCGCCATTGGACATCGCGCTGTAAACGGACATCCTTGAGGAGGTGAGAATAAATCAGGTGGTGTACCATCAATCGGGGTTAAATTTGCCCCTTTTAAATCGAGCCTTGGCACCGATTGAAGCAGTCCTCTTGTATAAGGGTGCTGCGGCTGATAAAAGATTTCCCGCTTGGTGCCGACTTCAATAATTTTACCGGCATACATGACAGCAATCCGATCCGCGATTTTGGCAACAACCCCCAAGTCATGCGTAATTAAAATAATCGAAACCCCTGTCCGGCTCTGAATTTTTTCAAACAGTTCCAGTATTTGCGCCTGGATTGTGACATCAAGCGCGGTTGTCGGTTCATCTGCAATCAACAGCTCCGGCTCGCAGATCAGTGCCATGGCAATCACAATCCGTTGCCGCATTCCACCACTAAATTGATGCGGATATTGTTTCAAACGAACTTTCGGATTCGGTATCCCTACTAGCTCCATCATTTCCAGTGCTTTCTTTTTGGCATGTGTGTGTGAAATATCCTGGTGCTGCTTTAACCCTTCCATCAGCTGATTACCAATCGTTAATGTTGGATTAAGTGCGGTCATTGGATCTTGAAAAATCATGGATATATCAACACCACGAATTTTGCTTATTTCTTTATTCGATAACATTGTCAATTCCTGCCCGCGAAACATGATCGAACCGTCAGCTATTTTGCCCGGGGGATCAGGGATGAGCCGCATAATCGCATTCGTTGTCACACTTTTACCACAGCCAGACTCGCCAACAATAGCCAATGTTTCGCCTTTATACAAATCAAAGTTTACCCCGCGTACAGCCTTGACCGTACCACCATAGGTTGAAAAAGTCACATGCAGATTGTTCACTTCCAGAATTTTTTCCAATTCTATCCCCTACTTTCTTAGCTTCGGATCAAGCGCATCTTGCAAGCCATCGCCTAAAACATTAAAAGCAAACATCGTAAACGAGATGAAAAATGCCGGGAAAAATAATGTCCACCAATTACCTGAAAGGATGGCTCCTAATGCATCGTTTGCCATCGTTCCCCAGCTTGCATATGGCGATTGAATCCCCAGTCCCAGAAAACTGAGGAACGCCTCGGCAAAAATGGCACTGGGTACTGTTAAGGTCATTTGTACGATAATTGGTCCCATTGTATTAGGAAGCAAATTTTTATTGATGATCCGCCCCGTTTTTGTGCCAAACGATTTGGAGGCAAGCACAAATTCATAGTTTTTAATTTGCAGCACCTGCCCACGGACAATTCTAGCCATCCCGACCCAGCCGGTTACCGTCAGTGCCAGAATAATAGTTGTCAAACTGGGACCAATCACAACTAAAAATAAAATCACGACAAGCAGATATGGCAGTCCATATAACACTTCAATAATCCGCATCATGATATTATCCGCTCGCCCACCCTTATAACCGGAAATCCCTCCGTAAACAACACCAATAAATAGATCTATCAGTGCTGCCATCAATCCAACAAATAAGGAAATCCTGGCTCCATACCATGTTCTGGTAAATACATCACGCCCTAATGAATCAGTACCAAACCAATGATCTGCGGTTGGCGGCATAAATTGCTCAGATAAGCTACCTTCTCTAACCGAGTAAGGGGACAACATCGGACCAATAATTGCCATAACAGTTAACAGAATTAAAAAAATGAGTCCGGTCATAGCCAGTTTATTTTTCACCAATCGTCGCCATGCATCTTGCCAATAAGATAACGAAGGCCTGGAAACCTTTTCGGCAGCATGTAAATCTTTTTCCTTCCAGTGAAACCACTCGTCTGGCACCTGTTTGTAAGGAGAATGGCTGGTTTGTTCTGATAATGGTTCCATCTCATTCCCCTCCCTTTTTGTGTAGTTTAATGCGAGGATCCAGCAGTCCGTAAGCGATATCGACAAGGAATAACATGAAGATCAGAAACGCGCTATAGAACACAGTGGTTCCCATAATCACCGGATAATCACGCTGATTGATACTTTCCACAAAATATTTTCCCATTCCTGGTATAGCGAAGATCTTCTCAATCACAAAGGTACCGGTTAAAATACTGGCAAGCAATGTCCCCAATATGGTTACCACTGGCATCAGCGCATTTTTCAGTGCATGCTTGATGATAATTTTCCATGGACTAAGGCCTTTTGCCCGGGCCATTTTAATATAATCCTGCGTCAACACCTCCAGCATGGTCGACCGGGTTAACCTGGCAATAATCGCCATCGGCCCGGTTGCCAGTGCAATGATCGGCAGGACCATATGGGCAGGACTCGACCATGTTGCCGGGGGGAATAATTTAATGTTCACCGCCAATTCCTGAATCAGCAATGTTGCCAGTACAAAGTTGGGAATCGAGATACCTAAGACCGCAAAGCTCATGGCGGCATAATCAATCACTTTGTTATGTTTTAATGCTGCAAGAATTCCCAAGACAATTCCGGAAATCAGTGCGACAATGATCGTAGCAAATCCCAATTCAAAAGAAATCGGAAAGCCTCGCCCAAGCAAATCGTTCACAGTCTCAGTCGGCTGTTTGATAGAAGGACCAAAATCAAACGTGACAATTGACTTTAAATAGAGCACATACTGGATATAGTACGGTTTATCCAGATTATAATGCTTCTCCAGATTCGCCTGTACTGTCTCATTCGTTCCCCGCTCCTCATTAAAAGGCGAACCCGGGATGGTGACCATTAAGACAAAAGTCAGGGTAACGATGATCCAAATGGTAACAACCATCAGGAGGAACCGTTTTAAAATAAATCGTGCCATTTTGTCACCTCGCTATCATGTCTGCTATAATCTCTTAATTACTGCTACTGTCAAAAGTAGTGGAAAGGCTGAAAAAGGATATGTATTTTTAGGTTAAAAGCCCTTTGGTAAACGGTTTCAATAGTTTGATAGTAAAGTAACTGTCTATCGATCATCATGCTATACATCACCATTTCCCCGATCCACCCATACTAAAGCACTAAGTTCCCCACTTATATAATTACTAATTTTTTAACAATTTTATCATATATCAACTAAATTGGAAAGACTTATTTGTACAAATTACCCGAATACCTGGAACAGACAAAGTATGCATATTGTAAACTGTACGGCTGCCTGAAAACAACGCAAAAAAGCAGAAACCCAAACAAAAGGATTTCTGCTTCATATTAAATATAAATATTTAAGAAAACTTTGCTACAAGACTATTAAGACGATATTCTGCATCCGTCTGTGATGTTTCTTTTTTTATTTTGACTGGTTCCTTCTGGTCATTAACACGTTCAATATCTGCACCAAGTGCCGCTAATTTACCAGCAAAATCAACATAACCGCGATCCAAATGTTTCAACTCGGTAACACGTGTATACCCTTCTGCACGTAATCCGGCAAGAATAAGAGCTGCAGCTGCACGTAAATCAGTGGCAGCAACCTCTGCACCTTGCAAATCAGTATTACCGTTGATGATCACACTGCGTCCTTCGATTTTCATTTTTGCATTCATGCGACGGAATTCCTCTACATGCATAAAACGATTCTCAAACACGGTTTCCGTAATGACACTTGTACCTTTTGCAAACAGCATCAAAGCCATCATTTGTGACTGCATATCGGTTGGAAATCCTGGATGTGGCAATGTCTTAATATCAGTTGCACTTAAATGTTTCGGGCCGATCACCCGTAACCCGCCTTGTTCATCTTTAACAGTTACATTCATTTCCTCGAGTTTCGAAATCACAGAACGCAAATGTTCACGTACCGCATTCTCAATGAGAATATTTCCTCCTGTAATGGCAGCGGCGACCATGAATGTACCTGCCTCGACCCTGTCAGGAATAATCGCATGTTCAGCGCCACGCAACCTTTCTACACCCTCGATCCAAATGGTTTCAGTACCAGCACCAACAACGCACGCACCCATTTTATTAAGGAAATTTGCCAAGTCTACGATTTCCGGCTCTTTGGCGCAATTTTCAATCACTGTTTTGCCTTCAGCAAGTGCAGCAGCCATCATAATGTTTTCCGTTGCACCAACACTTGGGACATCCAGGTAAATTTTTGCACCTTGAAGTCTGCCATCCGCTTTTGCCTCAACAAAGCCGTTACCGACATGGACTTCGGCACCCATTGCTTCAAATCCTTTTAAATGTAAATCGATTGGTCTTGAACCAATAGCACAACCACCAGGCATAGCAACTTTAGCATGACCATAACGAGCTAATAAGGGCCCCAATACCAACACAGATGCCCGCATTTTACGAACATACTCAAATGGGGCTTCCGTTAATAAGTCCCTTGATGCATCAATCGTAATCGTATTGTTTTCAAAATGTACATTTGCATTCATATTGCGAATGACTTCGTTTATCGTATAAACATCAGCTAAAACCGGAACATCGTGCAAAACGCTTTTTCCTTCACTTGCAATGATACTTGCAGCGATTACTGGAAGCACTGCATTCTTAGCACCTTCAACCTTTACGGCACCATTTAATGGTCTACCGCCGCGAACGATGATTTTTTCCATGTTTCAATCTCCTTCAGTTGCGATTTCTCTATATTAATATTCAGTTATCAAGATAGGTGTTCCAATCGTTAATTTCGGCTTTTCGTTATTGTTGTTGATTGCCACTTGAACATTCACTTTTTCATCCATTATTTTGATGTTCCGGTCCCATAATGGTGTATACCCGTAAATAATTTTATTAACCGTCGAATGTTTAATGGAATCCGTTTGTGTCGAAATTTGACGAATGTTTAAGTCCTTCGCTAATTCCTTTAAAAAATAATCACTACTTATTGTACCATTATTTTCTGTTGTAAGACAAGTAAATACCTGTGCATTTTTTGTGAACATATTCTCAGGGAGTGTATTCATTCTCCTTATGTAACCTTGTTTGATTGTCCGATCCCAGTGATCCCCGCTAATTTCCGCTATTACCTCGGAATGATACCTTGTATTAGTCGGTACAATCACTTTAAACGATTCGGTCATCTCCCCTACTTTATGAGCACCACTAAATGAATATTTTATAACGTTTTCGCCTTTTTCTGTAGAGACTAAATACCTATTTTTTAATTGTTTTACTAATTTGTTCACATTTTTCCGGTCCATCTGTTCTCTGACCGTTACCTGCCAGTTTTCTACGGTTAAATCGTGCTTCGTAACAATGGTTGCCAAATCTATCATTTCATCGTCTGCGGCTTGTGTATATCCAATCGTAGCTTTGGTTATTAGTGCTAGTAATAAAACAAGCAAGAGTCCAGTTTTCTTCATGTCGATTCCTCCTGTTCAAAAACTATCATCAGTATGAACAAGAGGAATAGAAATAATACTGCACAAATTTCGACATATTTAATAGTTTACCAGATTTATATTGACCTCCTTTTTTCAAAAGAGCGCTTTTGGTTAAAAGAGGTACAATAGATCTTGTGACCACTGAAGAATCTCCAGGAAGAAGCGGCTGACTCCAGTACCAATGACAATTGTTATGAATAATAGTAACACTCTTGCCTCTGTGACTTTTCCTTTGCGAACCAGCGGATCAAAATTTATCGTCTGTACAACCTTCCACGTGATAAAGATAAAAATCAAATGCGATATAATGCTGACTACCGCGAGTTGTCCAATTGAAAACATTTCGTTCACACCTTATTCTACGTAATTAGTTATTGTGCTTTTCCCCATTAACTAATATTGGTATGCATATGCACATAACATGCAGGACTTATTTCATACGTGGTCAAGACAAAGAACCACAACAAGTGCAAATGTAGTGTCAGGGAAATTACTATTCAATACTTTGCCATGTACATCGTTGAATGTCAAATGCTCTTTATGAAATACCTGTCGAAAAACAGTTCGTGGCGGAGAAGAAATATTTCATTTCCCGGGAAATATCGACATGATTTGGGTAGCTCCCTAAACCCAAGCTACAAACCGTTTAACCTCTTACCGCATCAATTCCACATTGGTGTTTGTCGCTTTTAGGAGGATGTTCAAAAAATCTGCTAAAATCAGGCAGCGTTTCTTCCAAAAAGCGAAAAAAGCCCCCACAATTGTGAGAGACTTTCTACCTTTTAACGAGCAATGCTCAATCGGTTGGATGCTCGTTTGAGTGCTAATTCTGCCCGTTGGAAGTCAATTTCATCCTGTTTGGACTGAAGACGTTGCTCTGCTCGTGTTTTGGCACGTTCAGCGCGTTCGACATCGATATCAGAAGGTCGCTCGGCAGACTGGGCAAGAATGGTCACCCGATCCGGACGAACCTCTAAAAAACCGCCATTAACCGCCAATCGTTCTACATTATTGCCGTTTTTCAAGCGTACTGCACTGATCGTCAACGGAGCGACTAATGGAATATGGCCCGCTAAAATACCAAGTTCTCCGTTTTCAGCTTTACAGCTAACCATCTCATAACTATCTTCCAAAACTGGACCATCAGGAGTAACAACACTCACCGTTAGTGTTTTCAATGTAACCCCTCCTTGTCTAGCTCCATCGCCCAGCGGCTAGTGGACTTCCTTCGCCTTCGTACGATAAGTCAACATCGGCTCGGGGGCAAAGGAAGGCCGACTAAGAACGGGCTTGCGCTCAGGCGTCGGCATACCCCTTTTGCAGGGCATGTTTCCTTTATCTCCTACGGCTTAGTCCAGTCCATACGCCGCTACCCGGACGATTTCGCCTTTCTTAAGACTCTTGAGACAGCATTGGTTTTTAGCCCATATAGCTACTGGTAAAACTGCTGCCCACAAAGGTCTGCTTATTGTTCCATTGCTTTCGCTTTTTCAACTACCTCTTCAATTCGTCCAACCAAACGGAACGCATCTTCAGGCAAGTCATCATATTTTCCATCCAGGATTTCACGGAAGTCTTTGACTGTTTCTTTAACTGGAACATATGAGCCTTTCTGTCCCGTAAACTGTTCCGCAACATGGAAGTTTTGTGATAAGAAGAATTGAATACGACGTGCGCGTGCTACTGTCAATTTATCTTCATCAGAAAGTTCATCCATACCAAGAATAGCAATAATATCTTGCAATTCTTTATAACGTTGCAGTGTTTGTTGAACTTCACGAGCAACTTCGTAATGTTCGTTTCCGACAATATCCGGATCCAATGCACGTGATGTAGATGCTAATGGATCCACTGCCGGGTAAATACCTTGCTCGGATAACCCACGATCAAGGTTGGTCGTCGCATCCAAGTGTGCAAATGTTGTCGCAGGTGCCGGGTCAGTATAGTCATCTGCTGGTACATAAATGGCTTGGATCGAGGTTACCGATCCTTTATTTGTCGAAGTAATCCGTTCCTGCAATTGACCCATTTCTGTTGCCAGTGTTGGCTGATAACCAACCGCAGATGGCATCCGGCCAAGCAATGCGGAAACTTCAGATCCTGCTTGGGTAAAACGGAAAATATTATCGATAAATAATAGCACGTCCTGACCTTGCTCATCACGGAAATATTCCGCCATGGTCAATCCGGTCAATGCCACCCGCATCCGTGCTCCAGGTGGCTCGTTCATTTGTCCGAATACCATCGCAGTTTTTGCGATAACACCAGAATCTTTCATTTCATAGTAAAGGTCGTTCCCTTCACGTGTCCGTTCACCAACACCGGCAAATACGGAAATACCACCATGCTCTTGGGCAATGTTATTAATTAACTCCTGGATTAATACCGTTTTCCCTACACCGGCACCACCAAACAAGCCGATTTTACCACCCTTGATATATGGTGCAAGCAGGTCTACAACTTTAATTCCCGTTTCCAAAATTTCTGTATCTGTTGCAAGATCTTCAAATTTTGGTGAATCCCGGTGGATCGGATCCCTGCGAATCCCTTTATCCAATGGCTCATCCAAGTCGATATGATCACCAAGTACATTAAATACACGGCCAAGGGTAGCATCCCCAACCGGCACCGATATTGGACCGCCCAAATCTTGTACTTCCATACCACGCATGACACCGTCTGTTGATGACATGGCAATGGTTCTTACTGCATTGTCACCAAGATGAAGCGCCACTTCCAATGTAAGATCGATACTTACATGTGAATCGTCTTCAGCTTTATAATCGATCTGCAACGCATTTAAAATATCAGGGAGATTGTCGTCATCAAAGCGTACATCGACAACTGGTCCCATGACTTGTGTAACGTAACCTTTCGACATTTGTTTCCCTCCTATCTAACTTTCAACCGCTAAAGCACTATTCCAAAGCAGCTGCACCGCCGACAATTTCCGTGATTTCCTGTGTGATGGCTGCCTGGCGTGCACGGTTATAAGTTAATGATAAATCATCAATAATATCTTTTGCGTTATCTTTTGCATTCCGCATTGCATTCATCCTTGCAGCATGTTCACTAGCTTTTCCATCCAATAATGCACCATAAATCAGGCTTTCTGCATACTGTGGCAAAAGCACATCTAAAATTGCTTCTTCACTTGGTTCGTATTCATAAGCGCTTTTTATTTGCGATTCTGATTGGATATCCGTTAATGGTAAAAGCTTCTTCGCTGTCACCTGCTGAGAGATTCTGCTGACAAAATGATTGTAAAATAAATTCAATTCATCGATTTCCCCGTCGATAAACATGTTAACCGTCTCACTTGCCAATGCCTTAATGTCAGCAAAATTCGGCTGATCAGCAAGCCCGAGAATACTTTTTACCACCGGAATGTTCCGGTTTTTGAAAAAATCGTAGCCAATGCGTCCGGCAACGATAATCGCATATTCATCCTCCGATTGATGACGTTTGGCAATTGTTTGATGTAACTCCCGTAAAACATTACTGTTATATGCACCTGCCAGCCCACGGTCCGACGTAATAACAAGGTACCCGGTCTTTTTTACATCGCGCGATTGCAACATCGGATGCTCTACACTTGTGTTGTTTGTTGCAATACTAGCTACGACTTCCTGAATCTTTTCACTATAAGGTACAAACGAGCGTGCATTTTGTTCGGCACGGGTCAATTTAGAGGCGGATACCATTTCCATTGCCCCGGTAATTTTATTCATGTTCTTCGTGGAATCAATCCGATGTTTAATATCTCTAAGTGATGCCAAGCTTGTTCACCGCCTTTCGTAACAGAGTACAAGACATGGGACTTGTGCCGAAATTCGGTTCCCCTAATTTCGACATTCATGTCCCCATATGTCTTATCTATTTATCGCTAGGTAAAAATGTTTTCTTAAATGATTCAACCGCATCATTCATAGCCTCTGTATCTTGTTGTTTTCCAGTGTCATGAATTGCTGACAGTAATTCTTTGCGGTTTTCATCCAGCCATAAATGGAACTCTTCTTCAAAACGGGTGACATCCTCCACTGGAATATCATCAAGGAAACCTTTTGTTAATGCATAAATGATCATTACCTGTTTTTCAACAGCCAATGGTTTATGCAATCCTTGCTTCAGAACTTCAACCGTCCGTTCCCCACGATCCAACTTCGCTTTCGTTGCTTTATCCAAATCTGACCCAAATTGGGCAAATGATTCAAGTTCACGGAACGAGGCCAAGTCCAAACGCAATGTACCAGCAACTTTTTTCATTGCTTTAATTTGTGCGGAACCACCAACACGAGATACCGAAAGTCCAGGGTTGATAGCTGGTCGTACACCTGAGAAGAACAAATCAGATTGCAAGAAGATTTGGCCGTCCGTAATTGAGATCACGTTGGTTGGAATATATGCACCAATATCCCCTGCCTGTGTTTCTACAAACGGCAATGCTGTTAACGATCCGCCACCCAGATCGTCATTTAATTTGGCGGCGCGTTCCAGTAAGCGGGAATGCAGGTAGAATACATCCCCTGGGAATGCTTCACGGCCTGGTGGACGACGTAAAAGCAGTGACAGTTCACGATATGCAGCTGCCTGTTTGGTAAGGTCATCGTATACGACCAATACATGCTTGCCGTTATACATAAATTCTTCACCCATGGATACACCCGCATACGGAGCAAGGTATAGTAGTGGAGCGGGCTCTGCTGCCCCTGCAGAAACGACAATAGTTTTATCCAACACACCATAGCGGCGGAATGTTTCAACTGTTCCACGAACTGTCGATTCTTTTTGTCCAATTGCAACATAAATACAAATCATGTCTTCATCTTTTTGATTAATAATCGTATCAACCGCAATCGTTGTTTTACCTGTTTGCCGGTCGCCGATAATCAATTCACGCTGCCCGCGTCCGATCGGTACCAGTGCGTCAATTGCCTTAATCCCTGTTTGTAAAGGCTCATCAACAGATTTACGTGCCATTACCCCCGGCGCCGGTGATTCAATTGGGCGGGTTTTGGTTGTTCCCACCGATCCTTTACCATCTATTGGTTGACCTAATGGATTCACCACGCGTCCCAACAATTCCTCTCCAACCGGTACTTGCATAATTCTGCCTGTACGACGAACCTCATCGCCTTCTTTAATATCTGAATATGGACCCAGGATAACAATCCCGACATTACCTTCTTCCAGGTTTTGTGCCATACCCATGACACCATTGGAGAATTCAATCAGCTCTCCGGCCATACAATTATCCAGTCCGTGAGCCCGGGCAATCCCGTCCCCAATTTCAATGACGGTTCCGACATCACTTACTTCAATTTGTGCGTCGAAATCTTCAATTTGCTGTTTGATCAGTGTACTGATTTCTTCAGCCTTGATGCTCATACCATTTCACCCCTATCATCATTTGTTTGCAGTTACAATACGCCGTTCGATGCGTTTCAGTTTTCCACTGACGGAACCATCAAAAATCGTGTTCCCCATCCGGATTTTTATGCCTCCGATCAGGGAAGGATCTACTTTATTTTCAAGTTTGACAGCTGTTTTATTTAATCGCTTGGCAAATGTTTGTTCAAGTTGTTTCAATTCGGCATCTGATAATGCACGAACGGAATAGACATTCGCTACTGCAATTCCTTTCACATCATTTGCCAACTGGCTTAAATGATCAATAACGGATGGAATGATCTCTATACGATGACGCTCAACCAGCATTTTCAATGTGTTTACAACATCGTTTGACAGACCTTGAAACACTTCGCCCAGGAATTGTTTCTTTTTCGCATTATCAACGCGAGGATGCTCCAGGAATGTAACCAACTTTTTATTTGCCTGAAAAACTTCTTTCACAACAAGAAATTCATCCACTAGTTTATCCAGTACTTTCTTTTCGTTTCCGAGTTGAAAAAGAGCATCTGCATATCTTTTAGCCACTACTGACTCACTCATCGCTCTTCTCCTGCCTCTTTGATATAGTCATTGATCAGTTTCTCCTGGTCGCTTTCACTAATTTCCTTTTCAATTACCTTACTTGCAATCAGTACTGATAATGATGCCACTTTATCTTGCAGTGCCTGGATGGCCTTTTCTTTCTCGTTTTGAATTTCTTCTTGTGCAGCTTGTTTGATTCGCTCTGCCTCTTGTTTAGCAGTATCGATAATCTCTTGTTCTTGTTTTGAGCCAAGCTTTTTTGCATCTTCAATGATCGATTGTGCCTCTTGCTTGGTTTGTTTCAACTGTTTGGTTGCTTCTTCTTGTGCACGTTCTGCCTCGGCACGACTCTTCTCAGCAGCTTCAATTTCAGATACCACATATTCTTCACGCTTTTGCATGATGTTCATTAATGGTCTCCAAGCAAACTTGCGCAGTAATAGGAGTAAAATAATAAAAGCCACTAATTGCACAATCATATCGCCAACATTTAATCCGCCGATTGCCGCATGAATGGTAGAAACCCCAGTGAATGCTTGCACACAATTCACTCCTTTCGCATTGCTAGAAATGATTCCGATATTTGTTTGGATCTCATACGTAAGTCGGACACGCTAAACACGAATTTACGCTTTTCTTATAAATAAAGGCGAAGATTCTTTGGAAGAGATGCTCCGCCATTGTTCAGTTCTATTGACCCATTACGATAAATGCGATAACCACTGCCAGGATCGGTACAACCTCAACCAAACCAGCACCAATAAATGCCGTAGTTTGCAGTTGACCTCTTAGTTCCGGTTGACGTGCAATTCCTTCTACTGTACGACTAAAGATAAGACCGTTACCAATACCAGCACCGATTGCGGCTAATCCTACTGCAAGTGCAGCTGCTAAAACACCTAAACTCATGTTAAATTCCTCCTAGAAAAATATAATTTTTATGATGCACCGTTTAAACGAATTGTTTAACCAGCCAACTAACATTAGCAAAAAATTTAATGTTCACTAGTTACTTTATGGGACATGTAAACTAGCGTTAATAATGTAAAAATGAACGCCTGGATACCCCCGACAAATATACTAAATCCTTGCCATGCGAGCATCGGTATAATGCCAAGAATTGCTCCTCCAACACCTGTTGTCATGAGCCCGGCCAAGAGGGCTAATAGAACCTCACCAGCATAAATGTTTCCAAACAAACGAAGTCCTAATGTAAGGGAGTTCGCAAATTCTTCTATTAACTTAATTGGGAAGAATATCGGAAACGGTTTAAAGAAGTCACTTGCATACTCTTTTCCACCCCGAACCTTTATTCCATAGAAGTTTGTCAGCAAGATAATCATTACGGATAATGTAAGTGTTACCCCTGCATCTGAAGTAGGTGATTTCCACCATAGGTCATGTCCAAATGTCATCATGGTAGCAACTCCCATTATGTTACTGACAAAAATATAAGTAATTAATGTCAAAGCAAGTGGTAAGAATGTCTTTCCTGTTTTCCAATCCATTGTATCGGTGACCATACCCTTAACAAAATCAACAATCCATTCAATAAAATTCTGCACTTTTGTTGGTTTCATTTTTAAGTTTCTTGCAGCAAGCGTAAAGACAATAAACGTAATCGCCGATGCTATAATGATCGTCATTACATTAGATAAATTAAAATCAAGCCAGGATATTCCAAATACATTCTCTACTATCGGTGCTTCATGATCCACCTTTTTCACCCCTCTTTCGTACAAGTTACTTCCCAAATTCGGAAACAAAAAAATCTATCATAATGACAATATAAGATGTCATTATTCCAATGATCACTGCAATAATGTTGAAATATGCATCATAGTGAAGTGCAATCATTATTGCGATTCCCACAGCAGCAAGTCTGGACAAAAAACTTATATCCCTTATTTTTTGCTTCTTGACAATGGCCTCACCAATTGCATCCATTCTTCTTTGTAAGAGCCATAGGTTATACAAACTCACTGCACTCCCTAAAAGAAGACCGAGAAAAACCCTGGGGATTGGTGTGAATCCAGCTCCCAGCACCCAGATGGCGAGAAGATAAAACATCCATTTTCGTTCTCTGGCTATCATCTTTTGATATTGTGACATTTTTTCTTCTCCCATTATCATATCTGTTAAATGGCATGCTTTTTAACCGGCATTTTTAATAGAACCAGCAGAGTATTTTGCCTGTTATGAAATTTATTTACATGGGTAAACTTCATTCCAGATGCCCTTATTCAGTAATATGTAAGAAAGATCACTGATTTTGCTGAAAAGTTCCTTTATACTGTTGTGATTCATGTCCAATATACAGCGTTAAAAATTGACATTCATATGGATGATTCCTGTGAAAATTGAACATAACAGACAAACATAAAGTTACTTCTTTCACAATATAAGTGTAAACCCTACCACGCCACACTATGCAGTGTACAATAGCCATATCTTATTGTCAATCAGTTCAAGGGAGAAAAAATATTTAGTAGTAATTTTTCCTTTTCGCTGTTTATTTGTCGATTTTAACCAAAGTTGAAGCAGTCATTTCGCAATCATTCCGGGAGCAACCAGTTGATTTATTTTCATTATAAAGGATATAAAGGACATTTTGGCGCGTTTTTATGACAGTTTTGTGAACAAGGGAAAAATTATATTCTCTCCCTATCAAAAAATGAAGGGCGAATAACCCTTCATTTTTCTCCAATTTCCAATTCCGTCTCATAGCTTTCATATTCGCCATTTTCCATTTCTACGGTGATTAACGCTTTATATGTCCCTGGTTTACCAAGATCGCGCTTGGTCATTTCGCCTTCATTTACCCCTACTTTAGGTTCATCAATAGTGATAAAGGGGCGATCGTATAACAATGTTCCAGCATCATATAGCTGTACCTCCACCCGTTTCGCCGGATCAGTGACATACAATTGATACTTGTAACTATCCTCCGAAAGTGGCTTCAACGTTAAATCAAATCCCATTGCTTTTGGATAATCAGCCGATTGATTCACGAAAAGATATGGCAGATGATAAGCTTGTTTTCCTTGACGCAACGTTAGCCAGCCTTGATAGACACCTTTGTCCAGCAAATGACTTGTAACACCCAATTTCACCTGCACCTTTTTGCGGTCGTGCGGTTGAACGGCAAACGTTTGCGGCAGTTGAAAATGCAGTCCTTTTTCCGCCTTGGGGATATCAAACGAATAACTTTGCTCTTGATCTGTCGTGTTTTCGATAACAAGATTAACCGTCTTATCCCGGCTCTGACCGGTTATTTTCCCAAACGACAATAACGGATTATCAATAATAGTACCCGTGTTAATGGCTTGATCGGGCTGAATTTGTCCCATTCCCTGTTCGATTGGATCAGCTAATTTATCTTTTTGTTCCAGTGGCAGGGCGGTTGTCTTCAGTGCTCCTTCCAATTTGGCAACCGACCAATCAGGATGTGCTTCCTTCAATAGGGCAAGCGCACCGGTCACATGTGGTGCTGCCATGCTCGTCCCCTGTAATTCACGATACCCATCCGGTACTGTGCTTAAAATATTTGCGCCCGGGGCGATGACTTCCGGTTTAATATCCCAATCAACAGTTACCGGCCCACGCGAACTAAAATCAGCGACCATTTCCCCGGTTTCTTGATATTTCGTTTCCAGATACAGCCGATCTTTTGGCATTTTAGACCGTAACCATTCTCCTGTCTGTTGTGTAACAGTAGCAACCGGAATACCTACCGGGTCTTGGTCATTTTCCACCGAACCTTGGAAAGACCCTTTTTCATTATTATAAATGATGACTGCTTCAGCCCCCGCTTCTTCAGCCATTTTTGCTTTTTTGTAAAATGGAATCTTGCCACGTTTCATCAAGGCGATTTTGCCCCGAACGTTATCGTCTTTCCCCGTCATCAGAGCAACCGGATAATCAGTATCCAAACCCCATGTTGGTGAGCCAAGCATCGGCATCATCGACAATGATTGATCTTCCGTTGGTTCATACAAAAATGGCAATGATTGCGGCATAGACAACGCACCGACAGACAGTGCTTTGCTAGCGGTTGCCGGAGATCCGACTGTCCAATGATCCGGGCCGCTGTTACCATTTGCAATCACAACTGCAACCCCATGTTCAACAGCGCGATTAACAGCAATGCTCGTCGGATAATCCGGACCATTTACCGTGTTTCCCAATGATAAATTGACAATGTCTACTCCATCATCCACCGCCTGTTCCAGTGCCGCAATTACCTGAATCGAGGTCCCTTGTCCACCTGGTCCCAATGCCCGGTACGCATGAATCTCAGCATCCGGCGCCACTCCTTTTAATTCGCCATCCGCTGCAATAATCCCAGCAACATGCGTTCCATGAAAAGTTGGCATCCCCTGTGAAGGAATCGTCTCCATGGGATCATCATCCAAATCAACCATGTCGTACCCTTTTTTATAATTACTTTTTAAATCTGGATGATGGTAGTCTATCCCTGTATCAATAATACCGACCGTCACTCCTTTACCTGTATAAGATGTATCGTTAAGGTCACCAGGCAGAACAGCATTTGTATCGATATTTTTTAATGTGTCATCATTTATGTTCTGATTATCTTTATCATGGTCAGGCTTCTTGCTAAAATTCAAAAATCTATCTTTTAATGATACATGTTTTTCCGAGTGATTTTTCACTGATAAATCATTCGTCTCGTATGTCGTAACCGGATGAACCGCTTTTATAAAATCAAGTGAATTCATTTTCGAAAGCTTTTTCGGATCAGCTCGGAGTGCCAATCCATGAAAAAGCTTCTTATATGTAGCAACCACTTCAACGGAAGGATAATATGTTTCAATATACTTTTTGTGTTTAGCCGCATCCCCGTTCACTTCGATAATGATTGATGTTTTATCATCATCATGATCGTGAAAGCGTGATTTTTCATCATGTTCATTACCAGGATGTGCCGGTACATTGGTTTGCCAGGACACCATGAAGATGAACATAATCGTCAGGATGGCAAATAGTTTGTGCATGAAGAAGTCCCCTTTTTCACCTTATTTTTTGGAATAAGTGGGGAAATCATGCATGGTTTGAAGAAAATTGTTTTGCGGTATATTTTTTATCATAGATGATCACGCGTTTGGAGGGGCACCCGGGGCTAAAACCGAGCTGAAGCCGGACTGAAGCTCCCCTTATAACGCAAAATGAACCCAGCCAATCAACTGGATCCATCCTTTGTTTGAGAAAAATAGCGTACCATTGCTTCGGCGATTCTGCTGGCAGCATGTCCGTCTCCATACGGGTTTGCTGCTTTAGCCATTCGGTCATGAGCATCCCTATCGGAAAGCAGTTCATTTGCCAGGGTAAAAATATTATTTTCATCCGTACCTGCTAATTTTAACGTGCCTGCTGCAATTCCTTCTGGGCGCTCGGTGGTATCACGCAGTACAAGTACAGGAACACCCAACGATGGCGCTTCCTCCTGCACACCGCCTGAGTCTGTCATGATTAAGTGTGCGCGGGCAGCGAAATTATGGAAATCAACAACACTTAATGGTTCAATCAAGGTAATCCGGTCATCATTTCCGAGAATGTCAGCAGCTGTTTGCTGGACAATCGGGTTTAAGTGAACTGGGTAAATCACATGGATATCTTCATGTGTTTCCACCAACCGCTTGATTGCACGGAACATGTGCTGCATGTTTTCCCCAAGGTTTTCCCGGCGATGTGCCGTCACCAACACCAACCGTTTATTACCGAGCTGATCCAAAATCGGACTGCTATATGCTTTATCAACCGTAGTTTTCAACGCATCAATGGCTGTGTTTCCAGTGACAAAAATACGCTCCACCGGTTTATTTTCGTTCAGCAGATTTTGTTTTGCCTTTTCCGTTGGAGCAAAGTGTAAATCGGCCATCACACCGGTTAACTGCCGATTCATTTCCTCGGGGTATGGAGAATATTTATCCCACGTCCTTAGCCCAGCCTCCACATGACCTACCGCGATCTGGTTGTAGTAAGCGGCAATGGACGCGACGAATGTAGTCGTTGTGTCTCCATGAACAAGGACGATATCCGGCGATGTTTCCTTCATTACTTGATCCAAACCCTCCAATGCCCGGGTGGTAATCTGGGCGAGGGTCTGTTTTTGCTGCATAATATTTAAATCATAGTCCGGAGTGATAGCAAAAATCTCCAATACCTGATCAAGCATTTCCCGATGTTGTGCTGTAACAGTTACAATAGATTCAAACTGCTCTGTTCGTTTTTCCAACTCCAAAACAAGCGGAGCCATCTTAATTGCTTCCGGCCTTGTCCCGAAAATGGTCATGACTTTAATACGCTTTGTCAGGTCGTTGTTTAGCCCTGGAATCGGCTCAAGCTGTTGGGTCGCCATTACATTGCCATGTTTTGTCAAGTTCCTCACTCCAACCTATTTCGTACCAAACAACCGGTCACCGGCATCACCAAGTCCCGGAACAATATAGCCATGGTCATCCAGTCCTTCATCCAGTGCTGCCAAATAAATATCCACGTCCGGATGCTCTTCCTGAATCTTTTTCACGCCTTCTGGAGCGGCAACCAAACACATCAGCCGGATTTGTTTTGCGCCACGCTTTTTCAACGAATGGATGGCATCATTTGCCGAACCGCCAGTAGCAAGCATTGGGTCAATCACGATAAGCTCACGTTCGGAAATGTCGGATGGTAATTTAATATAATATTCGACAGGTTTAAGTGTTTCCGGGTCACGATAAAGCCCGACATGACCAACCTTGGCAGCCGGAATCAAATTGAGCATTCCATCGGTCATCCCAAGGCCTGCACGCAAAATTGGAATCAGGCCGATTTTCTTACCTGCCAACACCTTTGTTTTTGCTGTAGTCACCGGAGTGTTCGTCTCAATTTCTTGCAGTGGAAGATTACGGGTAATTTCGAATGCCATCAACATCGACACTTCATCAACAAGCTCGCGAAATTCCTTTGTCCCTGTTTCTTTATCTCGTATGTACGTTAATTTATGTTGAATTAACGGATGATCAAGTACATGTATATTTCCCATAAAGCCGGATCACTCCTTTGTAGTGGATGTTCAAAAAGTCCGGTAAAAATGACACTTCGAATTTCTTCGTTGGCTTGCTTTTCCGCTCCTCATGTACCTTTTTATGTACACTCCGGTGCTCAAAGCTGCGCCGCCTTGAACTTCTCGGTCCTTTTTATCCTCCTTTTTGAACTCAACTCCTATATTAGTTATCCTTAAAATTGTACTGAAAAACGGACCATGTTTCAAGTGTGTTGTAAGAAGTAACCTGTATTAATCATTGTCCAATAACGGTGCATAGTTGGTCGAGAAAATGGTAGCAAGGTTTGCTTTCGGTGCTATAAACTGCTTGGCATGATTGACCGCAATTGGACCTTCGTTAAACCCTCCGGCGATCAAGTTTAGTTTGCCGGGATAAGCCGCGATATCTCCAACTGCAAATATTCCCGGAATGGATGTGGCCATCGTATGGTCTACCTGAATTGTCCCGTTATCCATGTCCATGCCCCAATTTGCTATCGGACCTAGTGCAATCTGAAATCCATGATTGACAATAACACGATCAACCAAGACTTCTTTAACTTCCTGATTCTCAACATGCTTCAAGACAACACTGGATAACTGGCCGTTTGAGCCTTTTAACTCGGACAATTCATAAGGCGTTAATACCTCCACAGTAGAATTCAGCATTTTTGTTACACTGCTTTCCATCCCGGTAAATGTTGGCTTGCGATGAACAACAATAACTTTTTTGGCGATTGGCTCCAGCACATTTGCCCAATCGACTGCTGAGTTTCCTCCACCTGAAATAAGAACGTTTTTTTCACGGTAATTTTCCATCTTGCTGAAACAATAGTCAAGGTTTGTTTTTTCAAATTCTTCAGCATGGGGAAGATTTAATTTTGTGGAGCTTAATATGCCAAATCCGGTGGCCAACACAACAGTCTTAGTGAAGTGCTTTTCCCCGTTGCTGCTCGTTAAGATAAACGTCCCATCCACTTGCTTTTCCATCCCCGTGATCTGTTGCTTTAGGACAATGTCTGGATGGAATGTTTTGGCCTGGTTTATCAAATCCTCAGTAAATTGTTCCCCGGATTTGGCAGGAATTCCACCAACATCCCTAATTATTTTTTCCGGATAAAAATAGGAAACCTTCCCGCCCAAAAACGGTAGATATTCAATAATTTTTGTTTTCATTTCCCGCATTCCGCTATAGAAAGCTGTAAATAGTCCGATGGGGCCTCCTCCAATAATGGTTATATCATAAAGTTCTTGTTGTTTTGTCATATGAAGCTTCCTCCAATCAATTACTTCGCTTTCATAAGCAGGTAAATAAAATAAGGTGCGCTTATAATCGCAACAATGATTCCAACAGGTACTTGAGCAGGTGCCAGAATGTTTTTGCCAACCGTATCAGCAATCATTAACAACAATGCCCCAATCAAAGTTGAAATCGGAATAATGTATTGATGTAATGGACCAATGATCTTTCTGGCTATGTGCGGGACAACCAGACCTAAGAAGGCAATTGCCCCTCCGGCCGCAACTGCAGCGCCGGCAAGAGCTACAGCAATGAACAGCAGAATTACCCGGTTTTTTTCGACAGATACTCCAAGTCCCGATGCAATACCATCACCAAGATTCATAGCATTTAATGCATTGGCTTTGAACAGTGCCAATGGGATAAGAATAAGCATCCAGGGTAACAGCGCCAATACAAAGCTCCAATTCGCATTCCATATGTCTCCGGATAGCCAGACGGTAGCCTGTCGGAAATTTTGCGGATCCATCTTCAATTGAAAAATGACCAGTAATGCACTAAAACCAGCATTAACCCCGATCCCAACCAATACCAGCCTAATTGGGTTTACACCCTTTTTCCATGCTAATCCATAGATTAATATGGCTGCACCAAGAGCTCCCAGTAAAGCAAATAAAGGCATCATGAAAATAGAAAAAGTACCCGATGTATCGAGACGATTTTGGGAAAAGAATAGAAACAGTATGACGGCAAGTCCAGCGCCGGTATTGATTCCCAAAATCCCCGGATCAGCAAGTTCATTTTGGGTCACCCCTTGCAAAATAACACCAGATACTGCGAGACCTGCCCCAATAAGCAAAGCAAGCAAAATTCCCGGCAGACGAAAATCAAACAGGATTAATTGCTGCCGTGCTGTTCCATTATGTAACAATGTTCTTAGTACATCACCCGGTGAAATACGGATAACACCGGTATTTAAACTAATAAAAAACAAGATAATCAGTAAAGCGATGAGCAGCATCATAATAAGTAGAAATTTTCTTTGTTTCCCCGCTTCCGTCGTGTTCATGATTTTCCACCTCCATTACCGCGAGCCAGGTAAAGGAAAAAAGGCACACCAATAAGTGAAGTGATTGCGCCAACCGGTGTTTCAAATGGTGCATTGACCACCCTCGCTACGACATCGGACAGGACGAGCAATAAGGCACCAAAAATAGCAGCTGAAGGGATGATCCATCGGTAATCCGTTCCCATAATAAAACGTGTGATATGTGGCACAATAAGTCCGACAAAACCAACAACACCAGCAACAGAAACAGCTGCTCCCGTCAGGATAAGCACGGAAAGAATGCCAATTACCTTAATAACAATATTTCGTTGCCCAAGTCCCGTTGCAATGTCTTCTCCAAGGCTTAGCACGGTAATCGATTTGGATATAGCAATTGCCGGAAGAAAACCAATAATACCGGAAATGAATAGCATTTTAACAGAAGACCAGTTTGTTCCTTCCAGACCGCCCGCCAACCAAAATCCCATCTGTTTTTCCAATTGAAAATGCAAAGCAATCATCGATGAAACAGAACGAAGCATCATCCCGATAGCAACCCCTGCAAGAGCAAGTTTGACCGGGGTTAAACCATCTTTTGAAAAAGACCCGACCATAAATATGAGTACAACAGCAATTCCTGCCCCAATCCATGAGGCCAGGTTCATTCCCAAATTCGATATGTTGGAGAAGAAAGCCAAAGAAATAACAAGAGCAAAGGCAGCTCCATCAGTAACCCCCAAAATGGATGGGGAAGCTAAAGGATTTCGTGTCATTCCCTGCATAACCGAACCGGCAACTGCCAAAAAAGCACCGATTAGTGCTGCAGCAATTGCACGGGGCAAACGGAGTTCCTGAATAACCTGATGGGTTGACAAATCTGGTTGAAAGTCAAAAACAGCCTGCCAGACTGTCATCAACTTTATATCAATTGCTCCGTATGAAACAGACAGACCTATAGAAAATAGCATAGCTACTAATGCGATTAGGTTGATGAAGATTCTTATCATATTGGATTGTTGAATTATAGAAAACATATTCCTCCCCTATTTCTATCGAGAGTGATGAATCGAGCCAAAAATAAGTCACGCTTAAAGGTGTAATATGACAGATAAAATGAAACTTCAATCAGTAGAAGTTTTACTGGCAGTTAAAAATTGACTTAACAATTGAAAATGATTATCATTACCATTGTGAACATGAAATTATCATAACATATTGGAGGACTACATATGAAATTAAATGATAAATACCGATTGCTTTTTCTCTGTGTGACAATTGGTTTGTTATTCATTATTTCTGCCTGTGGAAACAAAGAATCATCCGAAGCTCCCGATAAACAGGATAAAGATACAAGTTCCGAAGTAACGCTAGATTCCGAAAAGGGCGAAGTAACCATGCCTAAGGAAGCGAAACACGTTATTGCGCCATATCATGAGGATACATTACTTGCGCTAGGTATCACACCTGTTGCCAAGTGGGCAATAGGAAAAAGTGTACAAGGCTACCTGGAACCGGAGCTAAAGGATGTACCGTCCATCGAATGGAATCTTCCTTTGGAACAAGTACTAAATCAAGATCCGGATTTGATTATTTTAGAAAATAACCTGGATAGTTATAAGGGTTCTTACGAAGATTATAACAAAATTGCCCCAACGTATGTCATGAACAAGGAAACGACAGATAACTGGCAAAAGCAATTAGAAACCTTTGGCAAATTATTTGGCAAGGAAGATAAGGCGAAAGAAGTGTTGAAACAATATAAAGATAAGGTAGCCAAGGCAAGCGAAGAAGTAAAGGATGCCATTGGAGATGAGACGGCTGCAGTTATTTGGGTATCAGGCGATGAATATTTTGTGTTTGAACATAACCGCCACAGTGCAGAAGTGTTATATTCTGAATTAGGTGTAAAGGTTCCGGCACTAATTGAAGAACTAGGCGATGCGGAAACAGCATGGAACCCAATGTCCATTGAAAAACTCTCTGAACTGGATGCCGATCATGTATTTTTGCTAGCGGAAAAAGGAGAATCGGGAGTAGAAACGCTAAATAAAAGCACTGTCTGGCAAAGCACTCCGGCCGTTAAAAAAGGGAATGTTTACCACCTTCAAGACCCAAGCAATTGGACTAATCAAGGATTATTGGCATCAGAAAAAACAATAGATGACATCGTCAAAGCCCTAAAGGAAAAATAACAATTATTACTAGGATCCTTTAGCGTTGGCGAATTCAAGTTCCCTCTAGGTTGGTTCCATTGACTAACGTCCAAAAAGCCAATAAACTTAAGGTAATGAAATCTGGTTTACGAAACATATATATTAGATATATGTGTGTAAGGGATTGAACAAAGGTGTACGCGGAATAACGCATGAATGTATCCTTTTTGTTCAAAAACTGATAAAAATGTGGTCCCCTTTATCCTTATGCACTATAAAAAGGAGCGATTCCAAATGCAAACGTTGAACGCAGAGGATCTAACGCTGGGCTATGGTGACAATATCATCATTGAAAATTTAAATATAAGCATACCTAAAGGGAAAATCACCGTGTTCATTGGCGGTAATGGTTGCGGGAAGTCTACATTATTGCGTTCTTTAGCACGTTTATTAAAGCCAAAGGGAGGTAATGTCATATTAGACGGTGAAGACATTGCCAAACTTGGGACAAAAGAGGTCGCCAAAAACATGGCAATTTTACCGCAAGGCCCGGTAACGCCAGAAGGACTAACAGTTTACGAACTTGTTAAACTTGGCAGACACCCACATCGCGGATTTTTAAAACAGTGGTCTAAAACAGATGAAGATGCTGTTCATCAGGCACTTCAGTCGACAAATACCATAGAACTTAAAAACAGAACCGTTGATTCATTATCGGGCGGGCAACGTCAACGTGCATGGATAGCTATGACACTAGCCCAGCAGACAGATACTATTTTGCTGGATGAACCGACGACTTATTTGGATATGACCCATCAAATTGATGTGTTGGATTTATTGTTTGATTTAAACGAGCGGGACGGACGCACCATTGTTATGGTACTGCATGATTTAAACCTTGCCAGCAGATATGCACATCATGCAGTAGCAATCAAAGATAAAAAGATTTTTGATCAGGGCAAGCCGGAAGAAATAATAACTTGTAATCTAGTACATGAGGTTTTCCAAATGAAATGTGACGTAACATATGACCCAAGGTTTGGTACACCAATGTGTATTCCGCATGGCAAAGGCCGTTGTTTATTTGCGAATTAACATTTCATCCGACATTATCGACATCTATAAAAATCACCGTGATAAAAAGGGTGCTCTAATCAGAGCACCCTTTTTACTAAGCATATAACGGAAACTTATCTGTCAATGCTTTAACGCGTTTTGCTGCTTCTTTTTGCTTTGCCTCATCTTCATGGTGTTTTAATGTAAGTGAAATAATGGCAGCAATCTCTTTCATTTCTTCTTCTGCAAAGCCACGAGTGGTTACGGCAGCTGTACCAATCCGAAGTCCACTGGTAACAAACGGGCTTTCTGTATCAAACGGAATGGTATTTTTATTGGTGGTAATACCAATATCATCCAGTACCTTCTCCGCTACTTTTCCGGTTAGTTTGAGCGGTGTCACATCAAGTAATAATAAATGGTTATCGGTACCACCGGAGACAATACGGATGCCTTCATTTGTCAATGCCTCACCAAGAACTTTGGCATTTTTAATAATTTGGTTGGCATATGCTTTGAAATCATCAGATAATGCTTCTTTAAACGATACGGCTTTGGCGGCGATAACGTGCATCAATGGGCCACCTTGAATACCCGGGAACACGGTTTTATCAATCTTTTTGGCAAATTCCTCTTTGCATAAAATCATACCGCCACGTGGACCACGCAACGTTTTGTGTGTAGTGGTTGTCACAAAGTGTGCGTGTGGAACTGGATTTGGATGCAACCCAGCTGCAACTAATCCGGCAATATGAGCCATATCGACCATCAAATAAGCATCAACGGCATCAGCTATTTCCCTGAATTTAACAAAATCAATCGTCCGGGAGTAAGCACTGGCACCAGCAACGATCAATTTTGGCTGCACCTCTTTTGCTTTGGCTAAAACGGCATCATAATCAAGCTTCTCCGTTTCTTTGTCCACGCCATAATCAACGACATTATATAACTTCCCGCTAAAATTCACCGGGCTGCCATGGGTTAAATGACCACCATGATTCAAGTTCATGCCCAGGATGGTATCACCCGGATCCAAAACAGAGAAGTATACTGCCATATTCGCTTGCGCCCCGGAGTGTGGCTGAACATTCGCATGCTCGGCACCAAATAATTCTTTGGCACGATCACGGGCTAAATTCTCGGCCACATCTACAAACTCACAGCCGCCATAGTACCGTTTACCAGGGTAGCCTTCCGCATATTTATTAGTTAAAACAGAGCCCATTGCCTTCATAACCGCTTCTGATACAAAATTTTCCGAAGCAATTAATTCAATTTTTTGTTGTTGGCGTTGTTTCTCATTCTCGATTGCTTCATAAAGCTCCTGATCCGTCTGTTTCAATGTCGTTACAGATGTTGTTGTTTCCATTTGATAACCCCCTGTGTGAATTTTTATACCAGATATATGTGGGAATTCAGATAACTCCCCTTCCATTTCACCCTGGTATGATTATTTATAGACAGCCCGTTCACCGCCAATTAATTTTGGACGGGTGCGGGCGGCTGACAGATGTGCACTTGCGACATGCCGCTGATTTAAACGTAATGGTACAGCTACTCGTTTCAGATGCATCCCAATCATTGTTTCACCAATATCGATACCTGCATTTGCTTCAACCATTTCAACAACTACTGGATCTTGCATATGCTTATACGCATAAGAGGCCATCGATCCACCTGCTTTTGGCTGCGGTATAACCGAGACTTCCTCCAGCCGGTGTGCTTTCATTGTACTTCTTTCCACAACCAAAGCCCGATTCAGATGCTCACAACATTGAAACGCTAATTGCAACTGTTTATCCTGCTGGAGCCTTATCAACTGCTCAAAAATAATTGCTGCGATCTCCTCACTGCCAGCTGTTCCGATATGTTCACCGATTACTTCACTTGTGGAGCAGCCAATCACAAACAAATCCCCATCGTTTACATATCCGTTATTTAACCATTCATCAACAACAGCTTCCATATCGTCATGAACTTGCTGGTGCAAATCAGCCAATTGTGATCACCGCCTCTTTTTGAAAGTATATATTTGCTAGTTTTACTTAGCTGTAAACCAAATGGGGTCAGTTCGGCTCCATTTGTTCCTTTTAAAATTTGTATGGTTCGGATGATAATGATTAATCGGACCCGTTTTATCCCTCGTACGCAGTAATTTTACCAATCCGGTTGGCATGACGTCCGCCATCGAAATCCGTCTCCAGCCATACCTTGGCAATTTCCCTGGCAAGCCCTGGTCCAATGACGCGTTCTCCCATTGCCAAAACATTGGAATCATTGTGCTGTCTGGTTAATTTGGCACTGTATACATCATGGGCCAATGCACAACGAATACCGCTTACTTTATTAGCCGCGATCGTCATACCAATCCCAGTTCCGCAAATAAAAATACCACGGTCAAATTCACCCTTTGCTACACGCTCAGCGGCAGGCAGTGCATAATCCGGATAATCAACGGATCCCTGACAATCACAGCCCGTATCTTCATAGGTAATTCCCATTTCATCCAATAAATCTTTTACTTCATTGCGAATCGTCATCCCCGCATGATCAGCAGTTAAAATGACCTTCATTGCTATCACCTCTTTCTTTGCCTGCGTTGTTTATCACGCACGCATTAACTATGATGTCATAATGATAAACCATTGCTGGGGAATTGACCAGTACGGACGGATAGAATCATAGACAACATAAATAAATACTGCGGTAAAAGAATACGTAATAAGCGCCAAAATCGTTGTAAACAGTACAAGGTTCCATCTTAGGCTAAAGCGATAGCTCGGCTTCATCTCTTGCATCTCCCTTACATGCTATCATTAGTCGTTTTTTATTTTCCCAATTAATAGATCGACATGTTTATCTAGTTCATGAAGGGTGTTTTGATAAACTTGCAAGTCTCCGCCAAACGGATCGGAAATATCATAATTGATTAAGCTGGCCTCCATCTGCTGGATACGTCGAAGGTCATCCTGCAAATGTTTCATTACTTCTTGCTCAAGTGTTTCCTTATCCAGTTTGTGCTGGTTCTGTTGCATGAAGATGATTCGCTTTTGTTCATAATCTGCATATGCCCGTTTTAATTCCTGCCAAATTTTCCTATCCGCATCTGAAACGTATTCCTTTAGTGTAAAATATTTATCCTGATAATCAGGGTACTGTAATATGAGGGATTGTTTATGCTGCATTGTCATGGTCAGTACTAAATCAGCCCAGTTCAACAGCTTTTCGGAAACCGGCTGCGAACGATGATCCAACGAAATCCCCTGAAGTTTTAGCGCATCTATCGCTGTTTGATTAGCACGTTGATTTCTTCCCGCAAAAACCCCGGCCGATTGCACCTCTGCCCGTGGGTATTTAGCTTTCAGCAATGCTTCAGCCATTGGACTGCGGCACGTATTTCCGGTACAGACAAACAAGATTTTCATCAAAAAGAAACCTCCGTTATTGAGGATGTTATTGGTATTCCAAACATATTCCATTTTACCGCCCCAACCTGATATCCAGCAACATTAGATGTTCGAGGAGGAGAAGTTACCCACAAAGCTGTTTTTTATTTTACTTCCAGATTATTTAGCAAAGTTAATCTCTACTCAAACTATAACACATGAAGCAGTAAATGTCAGAAAAAAGTGAAGTAAAAAAACGAGTACCACTGCATCACCGGTACCCGTTCATTTTTCCACACATTGCACGATTCAAATCAGCACATATCCCAGCTCTACCCAGAATACGCCAACTATTGACCTAGCCAAACACCAGGTTTAATCCAAAGCCGCATAAAATACTGCCACCTAATATTTCACCATACACACCGATCAAGCCGTGAACCTTTTTCCCAACGATGAGACCGATCCAGGTTAATACCATACTAACTGCCCCAAAGAGCAATAAAGCTATTACTGTCTTTACACCTGACATTCCCAAACTTAACCCGACGGAAAAACTGTCCATACTCACACTTATAGAAAAAAATAGCAGCCCGATTCCCGCGGGCTTAACAATTTTTTTGACTTCGTGGTTAAAGGCGGTGAAAACCATCTGTGAACCAATCGCAATTAACAGCATGCCGGCAATCAGGGTGGTCAGCTGGCCAATTTGCACAGATATTGCTTTTCCGACTATAATCCCTAAGAATGGCATGATCATATGAAAGATGCCGACAACAAGTCCGATAAAGGCAATTCGCTTAAGTCTTAGTTGCTGCATTCCCATTCCTAAACTTACAGAAAATGCATCCATCCCCAGCGCAAATGACATAAATACTAATGAGACAATTTGGCCGATATGATATACCGCCATCCTCAACCCCCCCTCGGACATGCTATTAGATAAATATGCGTGTCCGAAGTGGTTTATGCTGGAGATAGGTTTTTTGGCTAATTGTCACTAACGCTTTTCCTTATCCTGAATCACAATCTTATCATTACGCCGGAACGTAAACACTTGCTGCTTTTTTCAACCGGTTCATGATTGCCAGACCAATACCTTTTTCCGGGAATGCTTCACATACAATCAAATCCACATCCCCCTCTTTAAAGGTACGTAATGCATCATAAATATGAGCAGCAATATCCGTTAATGATTCCTTTGAGCCAAGGGAAATGACTTGATCGGCACATAGTCGTTCAGACGTTTCCTCACTTGCTATCACACCAATCTTCGCGTAATTCTCTCGTTCCTCGCCAATAACTTCAGCCAATTTTTCCGCCGGGCCTTCAATGAGCCACATCGGAACTTCTGGTGCATAATGGCGATATTTCATGCCGGGAGCTTTCGGCCGGCCAACCGCATTTGCCAGTGCCGGATCAACCATGACATCGCCAATAACTTCTTGCAGCTGTTCCTTGGTCACACCGCCGGGGCGCAGAATAATTGGAATTTCACTGGTGCAATCAATGACCGTCGACTCCACGCCAACACCTGTCGGACCACCATCAAGCAAACCGGCTATTTTTCCATTCAGATCCTGCCACACGTGATCAGCTGTTGTCGGACTCGGCTTGCCAGAGAGATTGGCACTAGGCGCAGCAATTGGCAAATCACATTTTCGCAAAAGCCGCTGGGCAACCGGATGACTCGGGATCCTTACCCCAATTGTGGATTGT
Source organism: Lentibacillus sp. L22 (assembly GCF_040812445.1). NCBI lineage: Bacteria > Bacillati > Bacillota > Bacilli > Caryophanales > Bacillaceae > Lentibacillus > Lentibacillus sp. L22. Next base: position 34,249 of record NZ_JBFNXI010000030.1, read on the forward strand.
TCCGCTGTTACATTGGTTGCACAAGTTCCGTTGCTGGGTAAAATATATGTTAACGGACCGGGAGAAAATGTATCAATCAACTTATCCACAAATGTCGGGACTGTGGATACTAATTGTTGCAGTTGCGCTTTGGTTGCGACATGGGCAATGAGCGGGTTATCCGCCGGGCGTCCTTTCGCTGCAAAAATCTTTGCTACCGCTGTTTCACTTGTTGCATCCGCGCCAAGCCCGTAGACTGTCTCGGTCGGAAAAGCCACTGCCTCTCCGTTTTGCAGCAGTCCCGCCGCTTCATCGATCCCTTGTTGATTGCCACTATCTACAGTATTCCAACGTTTTGTTTCCATCGTATGTCGACCTCTTTTCCACAAATCTATCTCTCTTTATCAAAATGCTTATCCACAAGCAATAAAATTTATCCACATTATACACAGGTGATGTCCATGATCTCTTAAAAAAAGTCTGACAGAAATGTTTGCCTGTTAGGGATTAGTTTTTCCAGTCGTTCAATAGCTTCAAGTTCTCCTGTTATAAGTTCTGCCTGATAGTAGTCTTTCGGGCGCCGGAAATTTAACAGCATACATGTCAATAGCTGGATCGAGCAATGAATAGCCTGTGTATCGTTCCCTTGTTCATCCATATTTACAGTGGTTTGTCCAGCTGCTATATCCAGTTGATAGGTTCCACTATTTTCCGGGAAAAATTCATCACTGACAACAAGTGTGAGTCCTCCCTCGTCTTGAAATGGATATTCCTGTAAAAATTGCTGTACATCAACGATTCTCGCCATAAAATAAGGAGTGAGTTTCTGCTCAAATCGAGGCTCATCCAGCAATAATGGCAGGTTATCCCGTTCAGGTACGGTCAGTTCAACCTTATCGGCCATGGAATCATGGTTGGCAATAAAATGCAATAATTGTTTTTGTGCCTGTACATTGACATATGCCCATTCTTTGATGGTGAAAATGTTGCTTGTTACATCATAAATAATATATCCCTCAGGCTCATCCTGACGATTAAAGGTAGCAGCAATTTGATATTTTTTTGTCAACACCCGCTGCCTCCACCATGCCTCATCCCGGACAAGCATGCCATTAAAGGTGCTGGCATACTCGGAATAAATCTGCTGAAGTAATGGAATATCCGGCCCAATGCGACGTACATAACCACCGGAAAGGTTCCATTTTTTCTTTAGCCGCTTCATCGGAAGTGAATAATGTTGGTCCGTAAATGCATGCTCCCAGCCATATTTGCGATAGAATGCAAACGAAAACGGATGAAGAAGGGAGATGCTTTGTCCATTTTCCTTCATCTTTACCAACGCGTGATAAAGCAAGTGTTTAACCATGCCCCGCCTGCGATATTCGGGCCATGACGCTACTCCGGCAATACCTCCCATCGCAAACGCTTTTCCATTTATGTAACAGGATAATGGAATCTGATGTACTTTTGCCGCCAGTTGTCCATCTTCCTTCCATCCCTAAATGGTGTCCTGCTTTATTTTTTCTTTTTCTTCGGATAATTCATCCGCCGACAGCTCACTTTGAAATGCAAATTGGTCCAGCGCCAAAACAGCATCAAAATCAGCCTTAGTTAATGTTTCAATGTGTTCCACAATATCCCCACCTATGTATGTTTCAACTATTTCATCATCATACCATTTTTGTCCACATTGTGCGATTTTGGTGGTTTAATTAATCCATGAAAAAGAAAAACCTGTGGAAGTTATCCACAGGTTTGGTGTAAATATGTTAAGTTATGCACAATATCAACAACTAATATTCGTGTTATCCACGCGATCTTGTGAATAACTCATTTTTGATACGTTATATACCCACCAATTGCCTTCCTTCATTTGTTGACTATCCACAAATTCATTTTTCTTCTGTGGATGAAACTGTAATGCATCAAGCAACAAATCAACAACCGGCTGATGGCTGTGGACATATACACTTTTGGCATGGCGCTGTTTCGCAATGGCCAGTACTGATTCCAACAGTACCGCAAGTGAAGGGGCGCACTTTTTCGTAACATGAAGCTGTTTTAACCAATAAACACCCGGTTCCATCGGTTCCAGAATAAAACAACCTTCAATTTGTTGCTCGATTTCAACCACATAACCATGTTGCATTAATGCATTTCCATTAACATCCCGGTTTTGTTGTAAAAAATGTTCCACCTTTTCTATTGATACATGTTTTGCCGCTACTAGATTCATGTTTATCACCTCTATTAAATGTAATAGATTTTGCATGGTTCTTTTCTATGATTTTATGCAAAAGAACGTGAATCTATGACAAACCAAGCCATTCAAACAAGAAAAATTTCACCTTGACCTCATCGTCATCTGTTTCCTTCTGTTGTTTCTTTTCAACTTTGTCATCCTGTTGATCCGCACTGGAGGCCTCAGCAACCGTCGTTCCACTGGAAAAATCCAAAAAGCATAACGGCGGGAACAATACACACCACCAATTGGCACCTTCCCCTTCCCCAAGGGTAATTAACACGGCCTCATATTCCCCGGCAGGATACAAATAATTGCCGTATAATTTTGCCGGGAACGATACATTTTCCCCGTATTCCACTTGAAATGATTGTGATGCATTTTCCGCTTCCAATACGTTTTCAACGATCTGCTCAATTTCCGGCAGTTTCCCTTGTATCACTTTCCGCGCTTCATCAATGTCAGCAATGTTCTCAACCCATCCGGCAATTGATTTATTCACCGCATCACGTACTGTCTGCTTAACTTTCTGGTCCCCATCGCCATCACTATTTGCCAAAATCCGCAGTCGAATGGCATCATCCGGAATGACCTGATATCCCTGATCATTACTTGCTTGTTGAAGCATGCCTTTGGTTGGCATCAATAAGAAAATAATTATAATAGCAAATACAAAAAATACTAGCTTCTTCATCATTTCCAGCCCTTTCCGATTGGATTTACAACCAGTATGGGCTTAGAAAAATGTTTTTAAACTAGTATTCTGGTAAAAATTTTATTTGTTAATAGATTGGTATTTGATTTATCCATCCAGGAGACTACATGCCCAAACGCGAGCCTTGTCCCTAACTGATTTTCGTGGAAATGATTCGATCCTTACCATTAATGTCCGGTATCATGGCTACTTCACTCTTTGGAAACTGTTGCAAAATCAGCTGTTTAACTGCTTTCCCCTGCTGATAACCAATCTCGAACGCCACCAGTGCCTGTTCCTTTAGTACATTCGGCAGTGACTTTACAATCGAACGGTAAGCTGCCAGCCCATTGTCCGCTGCAAATAAAGCAAGTGCCGGATCATATTGTCTTACCGTATCAGACATGCTTGTTTTCTCGGATTCAGCGATATATGGCGGGTTCGAGACGATGATATCCGCTTTTAATTGTTGGTCGATCAGCGGTTGTAAAAAATCCCCCTGTAAAAATGTAATGTTTGCCTGGAGGTTCCCAGCATTTTGTTTGGCAACCGTTAATGCTGCTTCGGAAATATCTGTCGCATACACGGTTGCTTGTGGCAGCTCCAGTGCTAATGTGCAAGCAATAACGCCACTACCGGTACCAATATCGGCAATCGTTAACGGCTTTTTTTCATGTTTGTTTATTTGACCGATCACATACTGTACCAGTTCTTCTGTCTCCGGCCTGGGGATTAGCACGTCCGAATTAACCTTAAATTTGCGGCCATAAAACATTTCATACCCAAGCAAATGCTGGACAGGAATGCCGGTTGCTGCGTGAGCTTTAACTGCTTTTTCAAACTGTTTTCCAACTGGCTCCGGAACCGTCTCTTGCATGTCGGCAAAAAATTTGGTCCTTGACACACCGAGATAATGTTGCAACAGAATTTGCGCAACATGTTCTTCTCGCTGATGATCTGCTAAAAAAAGCGAAGCCCGCTTTAGGACTTCGTATTGTTTCATGGGCTGTTCCATCTTATTCACCAATCTGTTCCAATTTTTTAGTTTGTTCCTCGATCAACAAAGCATCGATAATTTCATCCAGTTTTCCAGTCAAGATTTGATCCAGTTTTTGAATCGTTAAATTAATTCGATGATCTGTCACTCGGTTTTGTGGAAAATTGTACGTACGGATCCGCTCCGACCGGTCTCCTGTACCAACTGCCGATTTACGCGATTCATCATATTCAGCCTGTGCTTCCTGTTGATATTTATCATAAATCCGTGCGCGCAGTACTTTCATTGCCTTTTCCTTATTTTTAATTTGTGACTTTTCATCCTGAATGGAAACAACAATTCCCGTCGGCTCATGGGTTAACCGGACAGCGGACATCGTCGTATTAACGCTCTGTCCCCCTGGGCCGCTGGATGCATACGTGTCGACGCGAATATCCTTTTCATTAATTTCCACTTCTACCTCTTCTGTCTCCGGCAAAACAGCTACCGTCGCCGTTGATGTATGGATTCTTCCGCCGGATTCGGTTTCCGGCACCCGTTGCACGCGATGGGCTCCATTTTCATATTTCAATTTAGAATACGCACCTGTACCATTGATCATAAAAATAATTTCTTTGTAGCCGCCAACCCCGGTCGTATGTGCCTCTAGAACCTCTGTCTTCCACCCTTGCGATTCCGCATAACGCGAATACATCCGGTATAAATCGCCAGCAAATAATGCCGCCTCATCACCACCAGCAGCACCACGAATTTCCATAATAACGTTCTTATCATCATTCGGATCTTTTGGTAACAGCAATACCTTTAATCTTTCTTCCAGCTCTTCTTTGGAATCGGTCAGTTCAGCAATTTCTGCCTTGACCATCTCCGCCATTTCCTCATCCAGATTATCATCCAGCATTGCCTTGGCATCCTCTAGCTGGGAGGTTATATCTTTATAGTTGCGATACGTATCCACAACCTCCTGCAAATCAGACTGTTCCTTAGAGTACTCCCGCAATTTTTTTGTATCATTTATAACCTCTGGATCACTCAATAACTCATTCAATTTATTATAACGATCTTCCAATGATTGTAAACGGTCTAACATCACGTCCACCTCTTTTCAGATTAACAGTCTAATTATATTATACTCAGGGTGGCAGGTCAAAATTGTTTTGGAACTAAGAGTGAGACGGGGGACGGGACAGAGGGGCGGTGCATTTGTCCTACCATTTCCGCTGACAGCAGTTCAGATAGGGATCCCCGCGCGGATAAGCATTTATACGGCGATTTTGATGCTCGCAAATTGGAAATTGCTTATGCACAGCGAATTTAAAGTCAGTTTATCAGCGGCTTTGAGTTTTGTATCAGCGGTTTTGGCCTTTGTATCAGCGGTTTTGGGCATTCTATCAGCGGTTTTGACCTTTGTATCAGCGGTTTTCATGCTTATATCAGCGATTTTTTCCATTCTATCAGCGATCCCCAAAATCTAGGGTATACTTTTGCCATCTGTTTTTCCCACTAACCGGAAATCCCTCCTTTTGCAAGATACGTTTCATGACATGAGATGAATCGATTCGTAAAAATTCCCGTGCATCCTGATTAGTTATGGTATCCCCGATTAATAGCTTGTAATCATGAAGTGCCTGTAAATGTGCACTTCTTGAAGCGTGATGACACTGCGGACAAAGCCATTTATTATGTTCCTTTTTCATCGGATTGGCAGCACATTCAGGACAAAATACACCCTTGATCAATTCGTTTTTGCTAATGCCAAATTTCTTTAAAACATCCGCTTTCGATGGTGTATGATCCGCTTGAATGCGATCAAAAATCTGTTGAAATGTTCTTTGGTCTAAAACCTGGTTTGTGTATATGTGATTTTGTTCATGAATATGAAATGGTAATGATTTACTGTAGATCACTTCATTAGGAACTGTACTTCGTGGAAAAAGCGGTTTGATGATGGTGCTGGGAAAACTGATTACAACAAAATATAGTATTGGTACGTGGGGAAAATTATACATTCGAAGCCACTTTTGCAGTCGATGCCGTTGCAATTTGACTTGAATAATTGGATTTGGCAGGCCTTCTTCCCGACCATCGTCACCAACCCTGATGACTTGTCTATCTCCGTCAAAGTATAAGGTGCCATACCAATTTTTCACTTCCAGCATCAGAATGTATTGTTTGGATAAAAGGAGTTTGTCAATTTCGAAATAATCATTTCCATCGGGCAACCGTGGATTATGGAAAATGGAAATGTCTTCACCGGGCAGAAATTTCAGGGGAAAGATTAATGCAGATTCACCTTTGATACCTGTACGCTCCTTTTTTATCTGATCTTGGAGTCGAGGTTTTACCGGGTGAAATGGGGATGTTCGCCGGTCCAAGGCTAATATCTTGGAAAGGTAGTCCGTTTCGATATTGGGTTTTGAAGTCAATTCGGTCACATCCTTTTGATTGTCTATTTCTATCTTACTACATAAATGTTCCAAGCAGTGAAATTTTTTCAGCGGTTCCTGTCATTGTATCAGCGGGTTTCCACGCTTCTATCAGCGATCTTGGTCATTCTATCAGCGGTTTTCACACCTTTATCAGCGATTTTCGCGCTTATATCAGCGATCCCCAAATTTTAGGTACCCCTGGCGCCCCGCAGCATCTCCCATCACCCAAACCAAACAAAAAAATACACCCCAACAAGAAGATGTATTTTCACAACTGCAATTATTGCTCAATTGCTTTATCTTTTACGTCATCTGGTACTTCGATTGGGTCTACTTTATTGATGTTGGAGTAGTCAGCTTTGACATTTTGTACGATATTCATTTCTTCGTCTTCAGCTTTCATGCTCATATCCATATCCATATCGAGTGATTTGATATCGTATGATTCCTTATCAATGGTGTATTCCATCGCCATGCTGTTAATCTTCATATTATCCAAAACTTCCTGGCCTTCGTCACCTAATTCTTGTTGCAATTCTTCTGGCAGGTTTTCCTGGATCATCTTTTGCATTAATTCGTTAAATTTCTCACCGTTCGCATCCAATTTTAAAATAAATGCATCATCGTTTTGCTCAAATGACATATCGTCGGTATAATCTTTTATCATTTTTAATTGCTCGGACGGGTCTGGCTGCTGGCCGGCCATTTGTTCAACCATATCCATGGAAGCACCATCCATTTTAACCCAGTCACCGATTTGATCACTGTATAGGTACATGCCGTCGTCAACCATGTAAATTTCCATATCCATGTCCGGAAGTTCTTCATCGGTTCCATCCATTTCCATTTTGGTTACGCCTTTCATATACATAGCCATAGGATCCATTGTCATTTTTGTATCATAATTGCTGTTTGTGTCCATGGCAACGGGCTCATCGCCACTTGCTTCAATATGTTGCTGCAAATCCATCGTGACTTCTGCACTCTTCATGTCCTCGGAGGCATCCAAAGCCTTTTGATATACTTCCTCCGCTGTCAGCTTGCTTTCTTTTTCCTTACTCGCACCTTCTGTTGGTTCGGCCGTTTCATTACATGCTGCTAGAACTAGTGCCATAACTCCAGCTACGAGTATTAAAAACCATTTTTTCAAATTTATCCACCTTTCTAATTCTATTTGTCTACAACATTACCATATGGAAAAATAAAAGAAAAGGTTTCATTTATATTAATATTTCTTTACAAAAAAATTGCATCAAAAGTGGCTCTTCACCAAAATCAATGGTTGACACACTAGGTGCAACTATGCTAATTCACGGTTGCACT